>NZ_JAKKRL010000016.1:0-115008 GCF_025654335.1 Shewanella sp. SM21 | reverse complement strand
CTGTTATTCCAAGGCGCCGCTATAAGAATACACCTCAAGAAAGAGTCGATTGGTGCTTATATCGGTATCGACATTTAGTGGAGAATGCTTTTGGAAGAATTAAGCACTATCGAGCAATATCAACAAGATATGACAAGCTAGCAAGAAATTACGCCAGTATGGTGTCACTGGCGTTTATGTTAATGTGGCTGCCGATGTATTGCTGAACAACATTTGTACAGCAAAGATCAACAGACCCTAGTCAAAGTCATTTTTTATGTTGGAGTGCACAAACTCTGTACATCTGATTTGATTGCGTTATAGTTTGCGCTGTTAGGCTATGGGCTTAACTTTCATTAAGCAGTGAGGCATAAAATGACTAAGCAAAAACCGCAAAATATGCCCTTAGAACACGAAAGTGGTCGAGGCACCATTACCGACAACGCACTTAAAGCGTTAGTGACGAGTCCCTTGTTTAGGACCCGCACCGAGAAAGCGAAAAAGGGCAAAGGGTCATACGACCGTAAGGCACAAAACCGAAAGGGGCATCAGCACAAGGGCGATGCCCCTTTTGACTTTCTAGGTCTGCGCTTTTTTTAATCTGCTTTAGTTCGCTGCTTTAGTCTGCTGTGTTAGTGCCTCGTTAATTCTGCCAATTCATGCTCCTCCACCTGCCTTTACGCCAATCTTTACGCTTAAATCAGCCTTATTATTGATACTCCTTGTTGGAGGTTAATTGTACTTTCGCCCTGAGCGAGTATGGTGAACGCTTAGAGCGTTTTAGCGAAGGAGATGCACATGGCACAGCAATATCGAGTTGAACACGACACTATGGGTAAGGTGAAAGTCCCCGCCGATTGTTATTGGGGCGCACAAACCGAGCGTTCGCGGCAGCACTTTCGTATTGGTGCTGAGGCATCTATGCCTGTCGAAGTGATCCACGCTTTTGGCTATTTAAAGAAAGCCGCCGCTATCACCAATCAACAACTTGGCGTCTTGCACCAAGATAAAGCTCAACTGATTGCCCAAGTGTGCGATGAGCTGATTGCAGGCGAACTTGATGCGCAATTTCCTTTAGTGATTTGGCAAACGGGCTCGGGCACGCAAACCAATATGAACGTCAATGAGGTGATTGCCTATCGCGGCCATGTGCTCTCGGGTGGTCAACTTATCGATGCGGTTAAATGCTTGCACCCCAATGATGATGTTAACCGCTCGCAATCCTCCAACGATACTTTTCCCACCGCCATGCACATTGCCGCTTATCGCCAAGCGGTTGAGCTCGTTTTGCCCTGCATGAGGTTATTGCAGCAGAGCTTGCAGGATAAGGCCGATGAGTTTGTGCACCTAGTCAAAATCGGTCGCACACATTTTATGGATGCAACACCGTTAACGTTAGGCCAAGAGTTTTCGGGTTATGCCGCGCAGTTAAGTCATGCCATCGAAGGCATTGAGCATAGTCTCAAGCGGGTGGCCGAGTTAGCTTTAGGTGCGACCGCCGTCGGCACTGGGCTGAATACACACAAGGATTACGCCGTTAAGGTGGCGGACAATATCGCAAAACTCACGGGTTTGCCCTTTGTGACGGCGCCGAATAAGTTTGCTGCCCTTGCTGCCCACGATGAATTAGTCGCCCTATCGGCGGCCTATAAAGTGGCGGCGGTTAGTTTAATGAAGATCGCAAATGATATTAGGATGTTAGGTTCTGGCCCGCGCTGCGGCATTGGTGAGTTATTACTGCCTGAAAATGAACCCGGTTCGTCGATCATGCCGGGAAAAGTGAACCCTACTCAGGTCGAGGCTATGACTATGGTGTGCGCGCAAATCATGGGTAATGATGTCGCCGTTGGGATTGGCGGCAGCAATGGTCAGTTTGAGCTCAATGTGTTTAAGCCGATGATTATCGCCAATGTGCTGCAATCTGGGCGCTTATTGGGGGATGCTTGCCAATCGTTTCGCGATCATTGCGTGGTCGGCATAGTGGCGAACGAGCCACAAATCGCGCTGCATGTGGAAAATTCACTCATGTTAGTGACGGCGCTGAATCAACATATCGGTTATGAAAAGGCCGCTAAGATAGCCAAAAAAGCCCATAGCGAGCATAAGACACTGTGCCAAGCGGCATTAGAACTTGAGTTTGTCACGGCAGAAGAATTCGAGCTTTGGGTCGATGCCAATAAGATGTTGGGACCCGATGCTTAATGCTTAATTCAAAACGTCTCATCCTAGCTGCTGATAAATCAGCGAAATTGAGGCAGGCAATGAATCAAGATAGTGAGCCAATATAATGAAAAAGAAACAGTGTGATGAGATAGTGAGGCCAAACAGTGGAGTAAGGATGGTGAAGCATTCGCAGTGTTAATGCTTACGAAATGATAAAAACAAAAAGCGAACCAGAGGTTCGCTTTTTGAGTCATAGCCTGTCCTATATCAGAACGGCTTAGTCTTGGGTGTCAGCGTCGACTATTTCGGCCCACAGATCGTGTTCGTCTGAATGGGTGATGCGGGCACGAACCAACATACCTGGCTCAAGTTCAGTTTCACCATTGATAAACACCATGCCGTCGATTTCTGGTGCATCGGCGAAGCTGCGGCCAATGGCGCCTTCTTCGTCGACATCGTCAATCAGAATATCTAAAGTACGGCCAACGAAACGGGCCAAACGCTCGGCGCTGATCTCGGCTTGGAGTTCCATAAATCTGTGGTATCTGTCTTCTTTCACTTCTTCGCTGATAAGCTCGGCGATAGTGTTGGCGACAGCGCCATCGACTTCAGAATACTTAAAGCAACCTACGCGGTCGAGACGAGCTTCTTTCAAGAAATCGAGCAGGATTTGGAAATCCTCTTCGGTTTCACCTGGGAAGCCGACGATGAAGGTTGAGCGGATCACCAGATCTGGGCAGATTTCACGCCAGCGTTGAATCGCTTCTAACTGACGGTCAACACGGCCTGGACGCTTCATCATCTTGAGGATGCGCGGGCTTGCATGCTGCATTGGAATATCCAAATACGGCAGAATCAAACCTTCGGCCATCAAGGGGATCAAATCGTCAACCCATGGGTAGGGATAGATATAATGCAGACGCACCCAAGCGCCCATTTTACCCAGTTGGCGCGCTAGGCTAGTAATGTCTTGCTTGACTGGCATACCGTTCCAAAAATCGGTACGACCGCCTTTGTCTTTGCCGTAGGCCGAGGTGTCTTGGCTCACAACTAGAATTTCTTGTACGCCTGATTCCACTAAACGCTTAGCTTCATCTAAGATGCTGCCCGCTGGGCGGCTGTCGAGATCGCCACGTAGCGAAGGGATGATGCAGAAAGTACAACGGTTGTCGCAACCTTCTGAAATCTTTAAATAAGCGTAATGCTTAGGCGTTAACTTAACCCCAGTTTGTGGGATTAATGAGGTGAAAGGGTTGTGCTCTGGCTTAGGCACGTATTTGTGAACATGCTTCAACACCGCTTCGTAGCTGTGTGGGCCAGTGATTTCTAACACATCAGGGTGCACTTCGCGGATTTGGTTTTCTTTAGCGCCAAGGCAGCCAGTGACGATCACTTTGCCGTTTTCTTCTAAGGCTTCACGCACAGCATCCAGAGACTCTTCCACCGCAGCATCGATAAAGCCGCAGGTATTGACGATAACTAAGTCGGCATTGTCGTAGCTGTTAGTGACTTCGTAGCCGTCGATGCGTAACTGAGTCAGAATACGCTCTGAATCCACGAGGTTTTTTGGGCAGCCCAAAGACACGAAACCGATGCGATTCCCAGTGGTAACAGCATTAGTGCTTGCTGCTTCTAATGTTTTGACTGGGATATCAAGCGTGGTCGTTTGCTTGGGTTTAAAAGTTTCAACTGTCATGGTTTCTCGCTGAGGTATAAGCCGCCTTAAAAAAGTTGGCGGATTATACCTGAAGTGATTAAAAGGTACAGTAGCTTTGGCTGAAAAGTGTACAACTGGGGCGCTGAATATGCCAGTTAACCCTAAGGCCTATTTTGGGTGTGGATATAGGAAGATAAGCCAAAGATCCAAGGTCGAACTTATCTGGATAAAAAGCGCTAAACATTTTTCAGAAAAATTAACCCTTTTTAAAATTGGCCGCGTTTATAGGGGCAAGAGACAATTTCTTGATGCTGTTACATATTGGCACAAGTATTGGCACTTTTTACTGATAGCCTAAGCGCTAAATAAGCGACACAGTCGTTTTAGCCGTCTCGTTTTGAATATGCGTTCTATTTGAAGTGGTTTAGGTATAAGCACATTATTTTGGAGTAAGTTATGAAAAAATCTCTTTTAGCGGTATTGGTGGCGGGTGGTCTTTTTTCTAGCGTGTTTATGGCGCCAGCAGTGCTCGCCGCTGAGGTCGATTTCCCGCATATTGAAACCATGGGTGTGAGTCAAATCCAAGTCGAGCCCGATATGGCGGATGTGAATGTGGAAGTGGCCGTGACCGAAAAAACCGCTAAAGCCGCCAAGGATAATTCCGATGCCGCCGTGGCTAAGTTTATCGCCCGTCTCACCGCAGCGGGTGTGACTAAAGATCAGATCCAGAGCGCGAATTTAAATCTTCAACCGCAATACGTCTATGTGCAGGATAAAGCGCCAGAGCTGACGGGTTATACTGCCAGTCGCCAAATTACCGTGACGGTAACAGACTTAAGCCGCTTGAATGCTATTTTAGATTCTGCCTTAGAAGAGGGCATGAATCGGGTCAATAACATCGCCCTTAAGTCGAGCAAAGAAGCTGAATACGTCGCCAAAGCACGTCAAGCCGCGATTGTGGATGCCAAACAAAAAGCCGAATCTTTGGCTAAAGGCTTTGGTGAAAATCTCGGTAAGATTTGGCAGATCCGTTATTACGATCAACGCCCTGTGCAACCGGTCATGTTACGCATGAGCGCTAAAGCCGATGCCATGGGCGCCGCCGAGAGCTATCAGTACGGCCAAGTGAGCATAGAAGATAGAGTTGAAGTGGTTTATAAACTGAAGTAAATCAGTCTGAGGTATATGGTGATGGATGAAGCTCCTATTGGGATTCATCCATTTTTTTATGCCGTTTACAATCGTTTTATATTTTTGGAAATAGCATTCTTCACTCTAATATGTGATGGATTTTATTAGGATGATGAACAGTAAAAACTGGCAAATTTAAGTATTTATCCTCACACTAGTAAGGTTAATGTTTAGGAGGCCGTTTATGGATTTTCCCGCTCGAATAAAGCAACAAACTTGCATGGATTGCTTAAGTGGTAAGTCATTAGGATTTGAAATTCGAATGGCATTTCAACCTATTATCCATTGGCCTAGTCGTGAGATTAGCGGTTATGAAGCCCTGGTCAGAGGCCCTGATGGTGAAGGGGCTGCGTGGGTGTTTGAGCGGATTAATGAAAATAATAAATACTATTTTGATCAGGCTTGCCGTGTTAAAGCGATAGAAACCGCTTCAAAGCTGGGACTCGATAAGATGCTCAGTATCAACTTTTTACCTAATGCCGTATATAATCCTGAGACCTGTATCCGCGCGACGATTGAAGCCGCCGACATGTATGGGTTTGATATTCACAAAATTATGTTCGAAGTGACTGAGGGCGAGCAAATTGTCGATCGGGCAAAATTAGTCCGTATCTTCGAGAGCTATGCTAAGCGTGGTTTTATCACGGCAATCGATGATTTTGGCAGTGGTTTTGCTGATTTAAGCTGGCTCGAAGCCCTGCGCCCTCAAGTATTAAAACTTGATATGACCTTGATCCGTGATATCGATCTTGATAGAGAAAAGCAGTTAGCCGTGGATGAAATACTGCGTATTTGTTTAGAGCTTAATACAAGAGTTTTGGCCGAAGGCATTGAGACTGAAGCCGAACTTAATTATCTCGCTGGAATAGGGATTGAGTATTTTCAGGGGTATTATTTTGCCAAACCACAACTCGAATATTTAAGTTCCTATGAAGAGCTGAGCTTTCACGCCCCAAAGTAAATGGTGAGGTGGATTGATATCGTTGCACGATTAGAGTGATAACACGTGCTAAGACTCGATGGATAATTCGTTGTTTCTGATATCGGCTAACTGATATATCATGCGCCACCTAAAATTGCCCTTGTTACCTATTCGCTACTATGTCTTCCAACGCGCTCTATACCGATTTATCCGGTTATTACGATTTAATGTGTTCCGATATCAACTACCATCAACAGAGCGCGAGTATCCATCGTCTGCATCAGTTCCTCGGTAATAATGGTAAGCAACATCTTGATTTAGCCTGTGGCACCGGTCCGCATGTGCGGCATTTTATCGACCTTGGTTATCAGTGCAGTGGCCTAGATATCAATCAGCCTATGCTAGACATGGCCATGCGTCGTTGTCCAGAAGCTCAGTTTAACCTCCAAGATATGACGGCTTTTTATTTAGAAGAGCGCGTCGATTTGATTACCTGTTTTTTATACTCCATCCATTACAGTGCTTGCATCGAACGCCTTAAAAGCTGTATCGCCAGTGTGCATAGCGCACTTAATGACGGTGGGCTATTTTGTTTTAATACTGTCGATAAGCACAGAATCGATAACACAAGTTCGGTTAAGCATTTTGCTGAGTTTGATGGTAGCCATTTCGCCTTCGAATCCGGCTGGCATTACAGTGGGCAAGGTGAGAAACAGTCATTAAAGTTGAGTATTGCCAAAAGCAGTCAGCCGTTTGCTGAGGTCTCGCCTTTACCTGTCTCTGATATGAAAGGCTTAGGCTCGCTGGAAGCTGGGTTACACGCCGCAGGTTTGCAAGAAGTGGGTTTACAAGAAGTCCACAGTATTGAGCAATGGCAAGACCAACATGCTATGGTCGCTACCAGCTTCACTGAGCTGCAGGAACTGTTAGCACCTTATTTTGAAGTGCATGTTTTCGAACACGATTATGAAAGAATTGTCCCGTGGGATTTAGCATCAGGTAATGCGCTGTTTGTTTGTGTGAAGATTTGACCTTCTGTTGAAGTTTGATAACAGAAGGTCTGCTCATAATGTCAGTGTGACTTGTTAAATCTCGCTTCTCTTTCAGTCTGTTTTTATTTAAAGCCAAATTAAAGTTGTAGGCTTCACTCTTGATTTTTCATCAAGAGTCGACCAAAGGGGAAAGTACCAGTTCCCCTTTTGGATATTCCTTGCCAAATAACGTCCATGCTTAATAATCAGTTCGTCATCCATGACTCTTATTCATAACGCTGCGGCACAGTATTCCTGTTAAAGCTTGCTTTAATAAACTTGCTTTAATAAATAAGTCGCACAATAGAAATGATAATGAAATTAATTAAATGTAATGATTTTGTATGTTTATTTTGTTGCCTATGAAATAGTTACAATTTCACAGGCAATAAATACATTAAGACAGAATTAGCACGGCTTTAGTGTAAGTATGAAAAAAGTTTCATGTGTTTTATAAAAATAGTTAACTCGAATTTAAAATATTAAAATAAATCTATGGTATTGATAAGTAAGGTTATTGTTTTAATTGTGTATTGATCTGAGTGTGGTTTTGCGAGGTTGGCATTATTTTTGTAGTGTCCTTAGTGTATTTAAATAATTAACTAGGAGTACTTTATGAAAAACCCCATTCTTACTTTAGCTGCCATTATTTCTTTAGCCTCTTTTAGTGCATATTCTCATGCAGATAACATGAGCAACAGTGATGCCGCAGAAAACGGAATCTATGTCGGCGCTAACTACGGTTATTTAAAAGTCGATGGCGATGATGATTTTGATGATAATAGTGATGTAATGCAGGGCCTTGTTGGTTATAAGTTCAATAAATACCTTGCTCTTGAAGGTAGTTATATTAACTTTGGTGATTATGGTAATGGTTTAGCAAATGCCGAAACCGATGGTTATACGGCAGCCCTTAAAGTCATGCTTCCCATTGCAGACCGAGTTGAGCTATATGCTAAAGGTGGTCAGTTATGGTATTCGACAGATTATGACGTCGTCGGTTTTTCTGGCAATGACGATGGTGAAGGTGTATTCGCCGGCGCCGGTGTGGCATTTAAAGTCACAGATCGATTTTTAATTAATGCTGAGTACACTTGGTATGATGCAGATATTAATGTCGATAGCGTCGCCAATGGCGGAAAAACAGATACAGACTTTAATCAAGCCAGTATTGGTGTTGAATATCGCTTCTAATTAGTAATCTCATCAACAAATCATAATTATTAAGGCGTGATACTTTAAGTGTCACGCCTTTTTTACTTTATCTTGATGGTAGATGTTATTGGATTTAATAAGAAGTATTGGCAGCCATTTATAAACAACAATATAATTCACTTTCCATTTTTTGCCTACAATTTGTTATGGCGAAAATTGCTTGAACGAGTACCATTAAAAATGATGGGGCGATATATGGGACAAAAGTCAAACTAATTCATTAAAAAAGGCGTTTTTAAACATGCAAACCCCACCGATTTTAGGCATGGGAGGATTGCCTATCGTCATTAGGACGATGACAATCAGTACATTTATATCGAAAGCCTTGTTCTAAAAGAGCAGAAATCTGGTATCGTCTTACTATGGTCAAATACAGATAATTCATGGTGATAGTCTCTTATATCTATGGTTAACATAAGTATGCTTTTGAGTAAACTATGGTTGAAAATAGAACTGATAGATTGAGATTTGCACTCTTGGGCGTTAATCTTGCTTCTATTCTCCGATTAGAGTATCGCACTTCGGAGTTGAATTTTAGTTATCTTAATTATGGTATAGCAAAATGAGTAAAAAAATATTTACAGGGAAAGTAACAGGTCATTATAAAAATGGTCAACTAAGGATTGAGGAAAATTATGAAGATGGAAAGTTAGATGGTATTCGTAATAGTTATTATGAAAACGGTCTGCTAGAAAAAGAAGAAAATTATAAAGATGGAGTGTTAGATGGTATTTGTAATAGTTATTATAAAGACGGTCAGTTAGAAAAAGAGGGAACTTATAGAAAAGGCAATAGAGAAGGCATTTATAAGCATTATTGGTCTAATGGAAAACTAATGGAGGAAAAGTTTTATGTAAATGGGAAAGAAGATGGTATTTGTAAAAGCTATTATAGAAACGGTCAGTTAGAGTCGGAATTGACTTATGAAAATGGGACTTTAGAAGGTGTTTGGAAATATTATAATGAAAATGGTCAAGTAACAGTGCAAATTTTTAAAAATGGGAAAGAAGACGGTTTTTATCGAACTTATCATTGTAATGGTGAACTAGAGAATGAAGCGTTGTATATAAATGGAAAATTAGAAGGTGTTTGGAGGTGTTATAATGAAAATGGTAGATTAACAGTGGAAAAAAACTATGTTAATGGTATTAGAAATGGTCTGTTTAAATATTATAATGAATACGGTAAATTAGAGGCGGAAGGCGTTTATAAAAATGATCAATTAGATGGTCTTTATAAAGCCTATGATGAGGAAGGAATATTGCAAGCTGAGGAATATTATAAAAATGGAGAGCGAGAGGGGCTTTTTAAGAGTTATCATAAAAATGGTATAATAGAAGTAGAAGGAACTTATGAAAATGGTAAGAAAGAAGGTATTTGGAAAAGCTATAATGAAGATAGTCATTTAATTCAAGAAACGACTTATAATAATGATTAGTTAGATGGAATCTTTAAAAAAATTGCAGCAATTGACAATTAGTGTTGGAAGAAATAAATCTTGTCCTCCATTTGTAGCGAAGATATAAATCAGGCAGATATAAATCAGGCCACCCAATATAAAACAAGAACATAATGTACTTTCAGTTAGCATCCAAGTGACTAAAAGTCACTTAGCGGCTAAAAAGCTTGCGAGGTATTGCTCCAGAGGATGAGGACTAACTCAATTAGCCTATTTTGCTGAAAAACTTAGATTTTTAGTAAAAAATACCTAAGCCATTCTCTTGTTGGCTGTTGTGAAAGGCATGGTTAATGATGCAGGATTGAAATCAGCCAGCGTTGAGGTGCTGACAGCATTTGGCAAAGTGCCGTCGTCGCTTTTCTAAGTGTTCGCAGTAATCAGTCAGTTCTTGCAAGGTTCCCACAGGGCCATGAAATAGCTTACCAAACTCGGTGGTAAGCTTAAGCCAATTGTCATGGTGGATATTTAATCTTGTCAGTAACTTGGCGCTATTTTCAGTGATTGCACCTAGTTTATCATTTCGAATAATTCGACCGGTATCATCCACCAATTGAAGGTAATCTATTAATGAAAACGTAATGCCAATGGGTTGGTTATCGCGTTCATTGCCGATAAAAGGCAATAGATTTTTGGGCTGCTCATCTTTCAATGCCGCCTGAATTCGAAGCTGAATACTGGCATGAGCTGATCGCTCCAGTGTATCGGCCATTTGGGCTCTGATGGGATTCAAATCCACATAAGTCATACAGGCTAAAACGGCAGCTTCATCAAGTAGAGCTTGATTCTCTATAAAAGAAATAGGTAAATCGACCTTCCCAAAAACGCCCAGTACAGTTATCTTCTTGATTTGCTTGTCTTGCTATCGGCTCGTTTAAGCAACGCATGAACCAACTGATATCACATAAGCGGCTGCGATAAATGGCGATTGAATGCCTTAATCTGTTGACCTCGTCCGCTTCAACCAACCCACCTTTGGCGAATTTTTGCGTTAATTCATCGCCTTTAAATAGCTTATGCCATTGCTCAAGCACCTCCCTGTCGCTCCTGCGGTTTGCTGTCTCTACATCAATGCGTAAAACCACATGTAGATGATTGGACATCACCGCAAAGGCCGCCACATCTATTGCAAAAACGGCTTCGAGTTCAAACAATAGCGACTCTACCCAAGCGCGGCGATGGTCATGGTTTTTACCTGAGTAACGATCATCGCCACACAAAAAAGCACGTCGAACGACACGACTGCAACAGTGATAAAAAGGGGTGTCTTCAAGACTAATCTGAGTTCTGCGAGGGCGCGGCCTACAAACCTCCTTGTTTAATGCTTAACCAAAGCATATTCGGAGGTTAACTACCTCGCCATTAACGATGGATGTCCATTTAGTATTTTGGATGTCCATTTAGTATTTCCATTTAGTATTCTTTAGTATTCTCATGCACAAGTCAGAGGGTATGAACAAGCGGATATTGAACATTACAAAACGTTAGATACTTCTCAGCGTGGAGTCTACACAGAAGACGGTAAATTTAATGCTGGAGCAGGCAACCGTGCTCGCTCTTACGACCCCAGCAGATTGAGTGATCCTAATGATAAGAGTGCCAAAGCGTTTGATGAAAACTATAGAAATAGAATGTCAACACATTCATCTTCGAAGAAAAAATGCTAACTTCGTGGGGGCGTATGAAAAAGATTGATGTAGGTACTTGTTTTTACATTCCGCTTGAAAGCGGTGAGTTTGGTTTCGGATACATTGTTTATGATGATCGGTTTCTCGTTGCGAATATATTTGATTTTAAATCAATAGGTTGTAAGGAAGTTGCCTCTGCTTTTGATCGGCCACTTTTGATTGAAGGGTGGCTAATTGATGTGGTTGTTTTCGCTAAAATAAAAAATGCAATGTACCCAAAGTGGGAGTTACTACGTAAAGTTATATATGACAACCCTAAGTTCCCTGTAAACCCTATAGTAATATATGGGCTGCCAAGCAGGCTCAAATGCCTAAATTATGTAACTGGCGACACGTTTGACGCTGCGGATAATGATATAAATATTTATCCTAGATTTATCACGAGGCATAGTGACTATTACTCTGCTTTCGTGAGGTTAAAGTATTCTGGTGTTCAGTTTGATAATCTGCGGTTTGATGAAAAGCTTGATTGCTATATACCAGTTCTCAATGGTCTGTAATTTTTTACTATTAGCAGAGGTTGTATCAATACTACATAGTTAGACATGTTGGCTGTACAGATCTAGTTATCACCTTACACCGAAACAATTTAACGAGCCGCCCATTGTTAAATTTGTAAAGTGTATGCTTGTGAAAAGGCATACAGATTACTGAAGAGTTGGTTGAATTAAGCATTGGCATGTAAGTTACCGTTGACGGCATGGATGCCGTCGTCGAGCCCTCATGGATGAGTTTATGGCGTGTCACTGGAATGACAATGCTTAATTATCAGCGGTGTATTGGTTAAGTTTGTGAATGACTTAAACAAAAAGGCGCCTAAGCGCCTTTTCTACTATTCAGTTATGGGTAAACCACCCAAAACCTCAGATTTGATTACAACTTTCTATTACACAATCAGATCATACTCATCTTTGAGTATCTTAATAATATCTGCCTTTGGATTGGCTGGCAGCGGAATTGCCGCGCCAGTCACTTTCTCGGCAACGCCGGTGTAAGTGCGTGACACTTGCATCATGGCCTCAAGTGGGAGGTCATTGTCGCGGGCGAGGGCTTCACGCTCTGGCATTCTGTCTTTGTTGAGCAGCACATCAGGATCAGGGAAATGATTTAGCAGGAATTGGCGGAAACCCTCTTTGGAGTTTTCCAAAATCTTGCCATCGCGGTAGGCTGCGCCGTCCCAAATACGTGATGAGTCTGGAGTGCCGACTTCATCCATGTAAATCAGTTTTGAATTGCCATCTTTATCGGTGACATAGCCAAACTCAAATTTAGTGTCGACAAACACTTGATCAATGTCGGCCAGTGCTTTTGAAATCACTTTAAAGCCATCTTTTAACAGCTTCTCGTACAGGTCGATATCTTCTAACTTTTCAAAGCCAAAGGCTTGGTAGTTGGCTTGGATATCGCTGCGGCTGATGTTCACGTCATCTTGAGCGGGCACGCCTGGGATGCCGGTTAAAATACCCTTAGTCGATGGGGTGATTAACAGCTCAGGGAGCTTTTGATCTTTCTCTAAGCCTTCTGGCAATGTGATGCCACAGAATACTCGCTCACCCTTAGAGTAAGCGCGCCACATTGAGCCTGTGATGTACTGGCGGCAAATGGCTTCGACTTTAATGGGGCGGGCTTTTTGGACTATCCATACGAACGGGTGTGGAATATCTAAAATATGGCTGTCGGCTAAACCGTTTTCGGCAAATAGCTTAAACCAATGATTAGAGATGGCATTTAATGCCGCGCCTTTACCGGGAATGCCTTTGAGGCCGCCTTCACCGTGGAAGATGCAGTCGAAGGCCGAGATACGGTCGCTGATCACCATGATGGCGAGCGGGGTATCTTCGGGGACGTTATAACCCTTGGTTTTGATTAAACGGCGGCTGTCGGCATCGGTTAGCCAGTAAACGCTGCGAACCTTGCCGCTGTGGACTGGGCTGTCGGTGCGGATTGGCAAATCGTTATTTACGGCTAATACGGAATCAGCAAGACTCATGACGAGTATTCCTTAGGATAGAGAGTGTAGGGATAAGGTTTTTATAAGTGTCGGTTTGCAGATGGACTATGGCGTTAGCAACAGCCAGATTCATTGCAACCGCTTTATTATTCGCGCTTGGCTTAGGGCGTAAAGCGTTCAGCCAGTTTGCGGGATTTGATGTTAAATCTTGAACAGCAAAAATTGTATTTTCGGGCGGTGTTTGAATTGTGTTGGGTGGAGATAATGCAAGGGAGGGAACAAACGCAGGGCAAGGTTGGCACCACAGTGAAAGTGGTCTGCGAAAGCGGGCTGGGCCCGTGCCATTTTGCTCGAAAATGCTAACCATTAATCCGAGAGAACCTTGTTCTAGACTGCCGCGAAAAAGTGGCGACATTCTACCTTTTTTGACAAAATTTGCCACGGCTATTTGCATCGCTCTTTGCACAGATCTTTACACAGCCCTTTACACTGCTCTTTATATAGTTCTGTGGCTTGAATCTAGCGGGCATAAGGATTTGCAAGGGAATCACGCGCTAACACTCAGTGCTGAGCATGATGGAGGGTTGGTGTTCTGCGGACGAGCTAATATTGAAGGGCTGTATTTTAGCGCGCTGATGTGCGAGCTTATAACGTAGCTGCAGCCGACAAGACCATCAAGCCAAATATCCAATGGAGGGAATATGAGCACAAGTCAGCATGTACATAATGATAATCAACGAGAGCTAGTATTAGAGCGGATTATCGATGCGCCGCCAGAAAAGCTGTTCCGCGCGTGGACCGAGCCAGAACTCCTCAAAATTTGGTTTACGCCAAGGCCGTGGACTGTGGCTAGCGCGAGCTTAGATGTGCGTGCCGGTGGTTCAAATGTGATCGTGATGCGTAGCCCTGAGGGACAGGATTTCCCGAATCGTGGCGTGTATCTCGAGGTGGTTGAGAATGAGCGCATTGTATTTACCGATGCCTTTACTGAGGCTTGGGTGCCGTCCGATAAAGCCTTTATGACGGCAACTATTACTTTTGAACCTGTGGACGGCAAGACCAAGTACACTGCGCGGGTGCTGCATTGGAATAGCGAAGATAGGCAGAATCATGAGGATATGGGGTTTCATCAGGGTTGGTCTAAGGCGACCGATCAGCTTGAGGAACTCGTCGCGAGCATTTAGCCGGTGAGTCTCAAGCCTCGTATCAGAGAGTCAATAATAAGCAGTATCTAGCCCAATTGCCCTGCATATTTTATTGCTGGGGATTGGGCAGGATTAGAGGTGTTATGTCGTCACAGAAAGAAGTGCCTGTACTTAAACAATCAGTGCTTGCGCCATCCCAACTCGCGCAAAGCGCGGCTTTGCAGGGCAATAGTTTTTTATCAAAACAGTTCAATGGCTTGTCGGAATTAGCCCAAGATCTACAGGGCATCGAGTTCGAGGATTGTTGCTTTCAAGATTGCCATTTTAGCGAGAGCACTTTCCGTAAATGCAAGTTTATCGATTGCCGCTTTGTGCGTTGCAACTTAAGTTTAGTGAAAGTGCCCCAGTGTCAGTTCAGCGGGGTGGAGTTTGAAGAATGTAAGTTAGTCGGTATCGATTGGACCCGCGCCGCGTGGTCGCGTTTATCCTTTGCCGCGCCCTTTTCCTTTAAGCAATGCATCCTAAATGACTGCTCATTTTTAGGCTTGTCCCTCGATGAAATCATCATCGAAGAGTGCAAGGCCCACGATGTCGATTTTCGCGAGGGCAGTTTTAATCAAGCCAATTTCACCTACACGGATTTTAGTCATAGTCTGTTTGGCCGAACTCAATTATTGGAGGCGGATTTCAGCGAGGCATCCAATTACGATATCGACATTTTTAACAATAAAATCAAAGGCGCTAAGTTTAGCCGCGATGAAGCGATTCGGCTGCTCAACTGCCTCGATATAGAATTAATGGATTAAGGATTGTGGTAGGTTTTTACTCAGCTTTTTCACTCAGCATAGTGATGATCATCCCACGAGTGTTATCGCAATTTACTGAAATATCTGTTTGTTTTTGAAGCCGCCATTTGTCCCATCTGGCGGCTTTTTCTGTCCGTTTTTTAAGACCTATTGATCTTATTCACGTATTTCAAGGTCAGTCTTAGGTTTTAGTTGCGATAGATCACACCGAGCTTCCCCATGTGGTTTACCACAATATCCGCCTACCTCTTTCGGGATAACAATCTCTGTGGATGAGCAGTGTATTCAGCGGATGCTGGTATTTTGAAGATATGGCGGCGCTGTTTTTACGCTTTTATAACTAAAAAAGTAATCAAATCAGTGAGCAAATCTCTGCTCGATGGCGCCATAAATGGCGACTGACGGGTGGGATGAGCGTGATGGAGGTAACCATGATTGAGCTTAATAGGCGAACCTTTTTAAAGGGAGCAGGAGCGAGCAGCGCCACGTGTGCGCTGGCCAGTCTGCTGCCGGGCAGCTTAGCGGCATTAGAGAATAAGCAGCTAAAGGGCATGGGCAAAGACATTGCCAGTATTTGTGAAATGTGTTCGACTCGCTGCCCGATTTCGGCGCGGGTGATTGAAGGCAAAAACGTCTTCATTAGTGGCAATAAGGCCGCTAAATCCTTTGGCGGTAAAGTGTGTGCCCGTGGCGGCGCAGGCCATAGTTTATTGTACGATCCACAGCGTATCGTTAAACCGTTAAAGCGGGTCGGTGAGCGCGGCGAAGGCAAATGGGCTGAGATCAGTTGGGATGAGGCTTATAAATTAATCGCTGAAAACCTCAATAAAATCAAAAAAGAACATGGCCCAGAAGCCGTGGCATTCTCGTCAAAATCTGGCTCACAAGAAAAGCATTTGTTTCACCTTGCGACCGCCTTTGGTAGTCCAAATACCTTTACCCACGCGTCGACTTGCCCAGGTGGTTATGAAATTGCCGCTAAGGCTATTTTTGGCACTAAGGTCAAACGTGATTTAAGTAATTCTAAATACATCATTAACTTCGGCCATAACCTGTACGAAGGCATCAATATGTCCGAAACCCGCGGCATGATGGCGGCGCAAATGGATAAAGGTGCCAAGCTGGTGGTGTTCGAGCCAAGATTCTCCATTGTGGCCGACAAGGCCGATGAATGGTATGCCATTCGCCCCGGTACCGACGTGGCCGTCGCCTTGGCGTTATGCCATGTATTGATTGAAGATAATCTTTACGACAAGGCATTTGTCGCGCGTTATGTGGAAGGTTTCGAAGCCTTTGCCGCCGAAGTGAAAGCCTATACCCCTGAATGGGCTGAAACCATCTCCGATGTGCCTGCCAAAGACATCCGTCGTATCGCCCACGAATATGCCGCTAAAGCACCCCATGCTGTGGTCGATTTTGGTCACAGAGCCACCTTTACCACCGAAGAGTTTGAGATGCGCCGCGCCCTTTACGCCGCTAACGTCTTGATTGGTAACATCGAGCGTAAGGGCGGGATTTATATCGGCCAGAAACCCGGTGATTACAACAAGCTTGCCGGTGAAGCGGTTGCGCCCGTATTGGCAAAACCTGGCGTGAAAGACATGCCAAAACCAGCAGCGAAACGTATCGATCAGGTGGAAGAACAGTACGCCATGATGTGGACATCGGGCGGCGTTTACCAAACTATTCTCGATGCCACCTTAAGCGCTGTTCCTTACCAGTTACACGGCTGGGTGATGTCACGCACTAACCCAATGCAAACCATGACAGACAGAGCGCGCGTTGTTGAAGCGATGAAAAAGCTCGACTTTATCGCCGTGTGTGATGTGTATATCAGCGAAACCGCCGCCTATGCGGACGTGATTTTACCTGAGTCAACTTATCTTGAACGTGATGAAGAAATTGCTGATAAGTCAGGTAAAAATCCGGCCTATTATGTGCGCCAACGGGTCGTTGAAACCTTAGGTGATACTAAGCCTTCTTGGCAGATCTTTAAGGATGTGGGTGTGGCTATGGGCCTTGGCGAGTTCTATCCATGGGAAAACATGGAAACCCTGCAAATGCTGCAGGTGAACCGCGACACTGACCTGCTGCGCCGGATCAAAGACGAAGGTTTTGTGAGCTTCGGTAAGCCAATTATGTTGTGCGAGCCTAAGATGGTTGCCGAGTTTATTAAGGCATACCCCAATGCGCGACCTGCCGATGAAGACGGCACTTACGCCAGCGCACTGACCTTTAAAACCCCGAGTGGCAAGATTGAACTCACTTCCGCGAAAGTCGAAGCCATGGCACCGGGCCGTGGGGTGATCAAGTTCCGCGAAGTGAATCTTAAAAAAGCAGATGAGCTGTACTTTATCCAAGGCAAAGTGGCGGTGCACACCAATGGCGCCACCCACAATGTGCCTATGCTCGCTAACCTGATGTCGGATAACGCTGTGTGGGTTCACCCCGTTACTGCGGGCAAGTTAGGGATCAGCAATGGCGACCCAATCCGCCTAACCAGCAGTGTTGGCACAGAAGAAGGCCATGCCTTAGTCACGCCGGGTATTCGCCAAGATACTGTGTTTGCTTACATGGGCTTTGGTTCTAAAAACAAAGAGTTGGTCAGAGCAACGGGCAAAGGTATCCACTGCGGTAACTTACTGCCGCACGTTACTGCTCCTGTGTGTGGCATGACAGTGCACACCACGGGCGTCACGCTGGCAAAGCGCTAATCGGAGGCTTAAATGAATAAACGATATGTAATGGTGCACGACGAGAATAAGTGCATCGGCTGCCAAGCTTGTAACGTGGCGTGTCGCAGTGAAAATGGCGTACCCGAAGGCGTAACTCGTCTGCAAGTGCGTGTGGAAGGCCCCTTTGGTGAGATGCCCAATCTGCATTTCAAATATCACAGGGTATCTTGCCAGCAATGTGAAGATGCACCCTGCGTTAAAGTGTGCCCAACAGGCGCGGCCTATGTGGGTGAAGATGGCATTATCTCTATCCATACCGAGAAGTGTGTCGGTTGTATGTACTGTGTGGCAGCGTGCCCTTATAAAGTGCGCTTTATGAACCCAGAAACCAAGGCCGCGGATAAGTGTAACTTCTGTAAAGACAGTCGTTTAGCACGGGGCGAAGAGCCAGCGTGTGTGACTGTGTGTCCAACCGATGCCTTAGTGTTTGGTGATGCCAATGATCCAAGCAGTGAAGTGGCCATCATGCTCAACACTAAAATCACTTACCAAGATAAAACCCATTTGGGTACTAAACCTAGGGTATATCGCGTTCCTACCAAAAGAGGGGGGATTTGATTATGAACAATACTTGGGGCGACATGGCGCAATATGATCCTGTCACTTGGCACTGGGTCATCGCCGTTTACCTGTTTATGGCGGGGTTATCCGCGGGCAGTTTACTGATTGGCATTGGTTTGCGCTGGGCGAATAAGGAACTCAGCGCGGGAGCTGAAAGCAGCATTCTTAAGGCGGCAGCCATTATTGGGCCTGTAGCAATTAGCTTAGGTCTAGCTTGCTTAGTGTTTGACTTAACCAAACCATTCCACTTCTGGTTGATCTTAATTCACTATAACTTCCAGTCTGTGATGGCAATCGGGGTACTGGCGCTGCTGGCGTATTCTCCCTTAGCTTTTGCGTACGCCATTATTGTGCTGCGGGATGACTTACCAAAATGGGGGTTGGGTTTCCTAACACCTATCGCTAAGTTACTTATGCCATTTCGAAAGCTGATTGAAGTATTGTTGTTTGTCCTCGCCATTGGCGTAGGGGCTTACACTGGCTTCTTAATTTCGGCGATGAATGCTTATCCTATGCTCAACACTGCGGTACTGCCTGCGCTGTTTTTAGTGTCAGGTCTATCGGCGGGCGCTGCGGCAAATGCGGTACTGGCTTTGCTGATGTTTAAGACTGACAGCCACGACAAAACTTTAGTGAAGATGCACGGTTTAGAATTGCCTGTGATGGCGATTGAAATTCTGTTCCTGTTCATGTTGTTCTGCGCCTTGTACTTCAAGGGCGGCGCGGCGGCTGCGGCCTTAGCATCGTTAACGTCTGGGCTATGGGCAAGCGTGTTCTGGATAGGTGTTGTCGGAATTGGCTTTGGTATTCCATTGCTGTTTATGCTGTTACCCGCCGCGACTCGCCACACTAAGGGGGCGATGATCATGGTGGCTTGTGCGAGCTTAACGGGCGTACTCGCCTTAAGACACTTTATTGTGTACGCAGGGCAAAGCTATTTAAGCTGAGTGTAAGCTGGCTTTACATATTGATAGATAAAGAAAAAGCACTGGCAATGTCAGTGCTTTTTTATTGTTTGAATCGTGAGAAGGTTTGCCAGTATAAGCAGGACGCTTATTGGGGTAATAACTCGATAACCGACTTCACCGTTAGCACTAAAGCGCTGATACTGCACAGGACTAATGTCGCCATCTTTGTCTTCTCTTTATCGACACGGCCCACTAATCGTCCTGCGACTAAGTAACCTAAAATCACAGAGGGGAGCAGCATCAACGACAGCCACAGATGTTTTAATTCTAATAAGCCAGTGATCGCTAAAATGATCAATGCAATCATGGAGCTAAAAAT
This sequence comes from Shewanella sp. SM21, assembly GCF_025654335.1. NCBI lineage: Bacteria > Pseudomonadati > Pseudomonadota > Gammaproteobacteria > Alteromonadales > Shewanellaceae > Shewanella > Shewanella sp. SM21. The sequence goes on along the minus strand of NZ_JAKKRL010000016.1, from coordinate 95,221 downwards.
GAAGAAGGCCGACAGGGCTGCGCGAAACTGCGAGGCATCTTTGCCTGCCAACAAAATCGCCATCGGCGGGCCACCAATCGCGGCGATATTGCCGAAGATCCCTGAAACCACGCCTGCACCGAAGAGGGTTTTCTTATTCACTGGCAGGCTGAATTTATACAGGCTGAGGATCACTGCGACAGTCACAATGGCGGCGATGGATAAACCGAGTATAGGTTGAGGCGCAAACAGCAATAAACTCGCGCCGATAAAACCGCCGGGCACGCGACCTATGAGCGCATATTGCAAGCCATTGAATTCTAAGTGACCGCGTTCACGCACTAAGGTCAGCAGGGCGATGGAGAAACCCATAGCAATAACAGGCGCAGGTACAAGTTGTGGATCGACGATATACAGCAAAGGACTGGCGACAACCGCAAGCCCAAACCCAATCAGACTTTGGGTTAATGCGCCCAGAAACACGACCAGCGAGGCTAAGGCGAGTGTCTGTGGATCTATCATAGAAAACATAGGATTTCCTATATCCCAAACCAACTCAAGATGGTGAAATTTAAAGTTTGAAGTCGCTTGGGTATAAACAAAAAGGGATCGTTAACGATCCCTATTGATGAGCACTGTGATATGACTTGGAAAGCGACGAGTCGCTATTCCATGTCTTCCCACTCGATTCCCATTTGATCCATCAACAACTTGGCTTCGGCGGGAATGCTGTCTGGGTTATCTTTTGACAGATCGTCATCGTTGGGCAATGGCTGGCCAGTGTAGGCGTGCAAAAATGCCTCACACAACAGCTCGCTGTTGGTGGCGTGACGCAAATTATTGACCTGACGACGAGTACGTTCGTCCGTGAGGACCTTAAGCACTTTGAGCGGAATAGACACAGTAATTTTTTTTACTTGTTCATTCTTCTTGCCATGTTCAGCATAGGGGCTGATGTATTCCCCATTCCATTCAGTCATTGACTCACCTGTTATAACGCTAAATTCGGGGCAGATTTTAAACCCTTACAAAGAACAGTCAAATTATTGCTACTATTTCTTTGTGATTGCAAACAGATTTCTTTATGTTCAGACGTCTAAACGTCTTCACGCCTATTGACGATGGCGTTGGGCTTAGGTACATTTAGACGTCCAGACATCTCTATCAGTCTATCGAATTTAGGAGTCCACCCATGGCAGAGCGTCAATTAGCCACACTGGCAGTGCGTCAGGGTATCGAAAGCGATACTCAATATGGCGCAGTTGTGCCACCGATTTATTTGTCGACTAATTACGCCTTCGATGGTCATAAAAATCCCCGCGAATTCGATTACAGTCGTTCAGGCAACCCAACTCGCTGCATTTTAGGTGAAGCATTAGCCCAATTAGAAAAGGGCGCCACTGGCATAGTGACGTGCACTGGCATGGCGGCCATCACCTTAGTGACCACTTTGCTCGGCCCTGATGACCTATTAGTTGTGCCCCATGATTGCTATGGTGGTTCCTACCGTTTATTTACCAACTTGGCGAAGAAAGGCCAGTTTAAGCTCATTGTGGTCGACCAAACCGACAGCCAAGCGTTAGCCGCCGCTATTGCGCAGAATCCCAAGATGGTGTGGCTCGAAACCCCATCGAACCCGTTATTGCGTGTGGTAGATATCGAAGCCATTGCTAAGGCGAGCCATGGGGTCGGCGCGCTGGTGGTGGTCGATAACACTTTTTTATCGCCAATATTGCAACAACCCCTATTGTTAGGCGCGGATATCGTTATCCACTCCACCACTAAATATATCAATGGTCACAGCGATGTGGTCGGCGGCGCTGTGGTCGCCAAAGACGCGCAAATCGGCGAAAGCTTACATTGGTGGTCGAACACTCTAGGCTTAACGGGCTCAGCCTTCGACAGTTATCTGACCCTGCGTGGCCTGCGTACCTTAGCGGTGCGTATTCGCGAGCATCAAGCCAATGCCCAGCGTATTATTGAGGTATTAACCCAAAGCCCTGTGGTGAGCAAAGTCTATTACCCCGGTCTTGCGGATCACCCTGGTCACGCCATTGCGGCCAAGCAACAACAGGGCTTTGGCGCTATGCTGAGCTTTGAGCTCAAAGGCGGCGAGGCCGAAGTGGTGGCCTTTTTAGGTGCACTCAGCTTATTTAGCGTGGCGGAAAGTTTAGGTGGCGTTGAAAGTTTAGTGGCAGTGCCCGCCACTATGACCCACAGAGCCATGGAGCCGCAGGCGCGTTTCGAGGCTGGTATTAAGGACACCCTATTGCGTCTATCGGTGGGTATTGAAGATGCCGCCGATTTAGTTGCAGATATTCAAGCAGGATTAGCCGCCGTTGCGGCTTGTCAGTAGAGGAATAATAGATGGCACGTTGTCACTTACATAAATTTGGTGGCTCCAGTTTAGCGGATGCCGATTGTTATCGTCGAGTCGCCCATATCCTGTTAACCCACGGTCATAGTGATGATCTCGTGGTGGTCTCTGCGGCGGGTAAGAGCACGAATTTCCTGTATAAATTATTAGCGCTGCGTGATGCGGGTCAGCTATGGCAAGAAGAATTACAAGTGCTGATCAGTTACCAACAGGGGTTGATTGAGCAGTTGTTGTCGAATGAACAAGCCCGCGATCTGCGTGAGCGTTTGGCCACTGATAAAGCGCAACTGATCAGCTTGTTGTCCTTAGATGAGCGCAACGAATACCAAATTAACCATGTGGTGAGCTTTGGCGAACGTTGGTCGGCACGTTTAATGGCGGCGCTGCTGCGCGAATCTGGCGTGGCGGCAAGCCATGTGGATGCCTGTTCAATTTTAGTGGCCGATGAAGCCGCTGTGCCACAAATTCGGGTACAAGAATCCCGCGCTAAAGTACAAGCCCTATTAGCCGCGCATCCCAATGAACGCTTAGTGATCACAGGTTTTATCTGCGCTAACGAGCGTGGCGATACCTTGTTACTTGGCCGTAATGGTTCAGATTTTAGCGCTAGCCTGATTGCTAGTCTCGCCGATATCGAGCGCGTGACCATTTGGACCGATGTGGAAGGGGTGTTCAACGCCGATCCTAATAAAATCAACGATGCCAAGTTACTGAAAAGCATGTCACTTGCCGAAGCCGATCGCCTAGCGCGTTTAGGCTCGCCAGTATTACATTCGCGCACTCTGCAGCCTTTGTTTAATACCGAAGTGAGTTTAGCGGTACGCTCAAGTTATGCATCCCACACCGACTTTACCTTAATCGCACCCCACAGTTCGTCGGCGAGCGCGCCTGTGGTGACTAACCTCAATGCAGTTGTCCTGTTCGGCTTTAAACTCACAGGGGAGTTAACTCGTTTATTAGATTTATTGATTGCCGCGGGTTTAACGCCATTGGCCCATTGGACCTCTGCCCATCAAAGGGTTGAACTTGCCTATACCGCTGAGAATCAAAAACAAGTTCAAAGATTACTCGATGCTGAGGCAGAAGCATTAGGGATCAGCGAGCAGCAGATCAACACAGATTTTGGTTTAGTCGCATTAGTAAGTGCCGACGCCGAACATTATCGCCGCAGCTTCGCGCGTTTACTGAGCCGTGATGCTAAACCTTTGTTCAGTGGCGATTTAAGTTTAGTGACGTTAGTGCCCCAGTCACAGGTGAATCTGTTAACCCAAAAAGTTCACCGTCGCTGCGCTGGCCCGCGTAAACGCATTGGCGTCCTGCTGCTCGGTGTGGGTAATATCGGTGAGGCTTGGATCGATCTGTTTAAGTCGGTTTCACCCTCACTAGACCATGAACTCGAAGCCAGTGTTGAGTTAGTCGGTTTAGTCAGTTCGAGTAAAGCCTTGATTAAATCCACTGGGATTAATCTTGCCGCGTGGCAAACAGAGTTTAATACTGAAGCAACGCCTTGGCAGTATGAACATTTATTCGAGCAATTAGAGCAAGTTAATTGCGATGAGCTGGTGGCCTTAGATATCAGTGCCAGCGCCAGTTTGACGCTGCAATATCCAGAACTGTTCGAGCGTGGCATCCATGTGGTGAGCGCGAATAAACTTGCGGGCTCGGGTCCACTGCCTTTCTATCGAGAGTTAAAGCAGCAACTGGGTAATCGTCGTTTGTTTTGGCGCTATAACGCCAGCTGTGGCGCTGGTTTACCTATCCAACATGCGCTAAATGATCTGCGTAACAGCGGTGATAGCGTTGAAGCGGTGGGCGGGATTTTCTCCGGCACCTTGTGTTGGTTGTTTGAGAAATACGATACTAGTAAGCCATTTTCAGAATTAGTGATTGAAGCCAGAGGCTTAGGTATTACTGAACCCGATCCTCGCGACGATCTCTCCGGCCGCGATATGCAGCGTAAACTGCTTATCTTAGCCCGTGAGATTGGCCTTGAAATCGAGCTTGAAGATATTGAACTGCGTTCACTCGTGCCAGCCGCTTTGGCGGATATTCCCTTAGATCAATTTCTCACCCGCATTGCCGAGTTAGATGCCGATCTGCTGCAACAGTATGGTGCGGCGGCGGAGCAAAATAAGGTGCTCAGATATGTGGCATCCTTAGACAACAGCGGCCCAGAGCTCAAGGCCGAGGTGGGTTTGCAGTGGATTGATACCCATCACCCTTACGCCAACTTAACCCCTGGTGATAATGTGTTTGTGATCCGCAGTGTCTTCTACCAAGGTAATCCGCTGATCATCCGTGGACCGGGCGCTGGACGCGAAGTGACCGCGGCGGCAGTGCAGTCGGATCTGACTCAGATCTGTCGCGATCTGCTGCAGGAATAACGCAATATCAAGCCTCTTAAAGGACTCATTCGAGTCCTTTTTTATTGGCTAGAATAAATCTATCGAATTAACCGAGATTAAATGCGGTTTAGGGACATTTTTGGGCTTGACTTACATCTCAGTTTCTCTAGTATATGGACATATAGACGTCCAAACGTCCATTTGAACTAATTCATACTAGCAAAGAGTAGCGCCAAGGGCGGTTGAGGAAATACACATGGCTTTTCATCACGCACAACATTCACAATCGCTGAACCAGAGCTTGTCTGAGCTTAATGGCGATATTAATGTTTCTTTTGAGTTTTTCCCGCCATCGACCCCCGAAATGGAACAGATACTGTGGAACTCTATCCGTCGTTTAGAGCCGCTGAATCCTAAGTTTGTGTCTGTGACTTACGGTGCTAACTCTGGTGTTCGCGACCGCACCCATGGCGTGATTGAACGTATCCAACAGGAAACCGACCTCGTTGCCGCGCCGCACTTAACCTTAGTGGATGCCAGCGATGAAGAGTTATTAGAACTGGCTAAGCATTACTGGAAGTCGGGCATTCGTGACATAGTGGCACTGCGGGGTGATTTACCTGCGGGCAGCCCAAAGCCAACCCGTTTTGCGGTCGATTTAGTGCGTTTACTGCGCTCTGTGGCTGACTTTGATATTTCAGTTGCGGCCTATCCAGAAGTGCATCCCGATGCGAGTAATGCACAGGCGGATTTGATCAACCTCAAGCGCAAGATTGATGCGGGCGCCAGCCGTGCTATTACCCAATTTTTCTTCGATGTGGAATCTTACCTGCGTTTTCGTGATCGCTGCGTTGCCGCCGGTATCGACGTTGAAATTGTGCCGGGCATTTTACCTGTGACTAACTTTACCCAGCTAAAACGTTTCGCGGGCATGACCAATGTGTCGTTACCGAATTGGTTACATAAGCAATTCGACGGCCTAGAAAACGATGCGGGTACACGCCAATTGGTGGGGGCAAACGTGGCCATCGACATGGTGAAAGTGCTGTCCCGCGAAGGCGTGAAGGATTTCCATTTTTACACCTTAAATCGCGCCGAATTGACCTACGCGATTTGCCACACTTTAGGCGTGCGTCCTAAATAAAACCTTATAAAATAAGCTAATAAAAACGCCGCAGAGAATGCGGCGTTTTGTTTTGTTTAAATTCTAAATTGAGCTAATAAAGTTGTTAAACGGGCTGCGAGTTGGGCAAGTTCATCGCCAGCGCGTGCAGTTTGTACCGCACTATCTGTCGCATTGGTCGCAATATCATTGATGTTATTAACATTTTTATTAATTTCTGCCGAAACCGCACATTGCTCATTTGCAGCGCTGGCGATCTGGATATTCATCTGGCTAATGGTGGAAACCGCATGGGTAATGGCTTCGAGTGCTTCACCCGCTTGGTGAACTTGGGATACACAGCTTTGGGTGGTGCGGGTGCTGGTTTCCATCGCATTGACTGTAGACTTAGCTTTATGCTGAAGCGCTTCGATCATCTGCTGAATTTCCGTCGTAGATGCTTGAGTGCGGCTCGCCAGAGTGCGTACTTCATCGGCAACGACCGCAAATCCTCGACCTTGTTCTCCCGCCCTTGCGGCTTCAATTGCCGCATTGAGTGCGAGTAAATTAGTTTGGTCGGCAATATTACGGATAACCACAAGTACAGAATCGATTTCAGCGGTATTACGCTCTAATTCATTGATTTCACTCGCTGCTGTGGCTATTTCCTCGGCCAGTATGGCGATAGTGCTTACCACTTTTTGTACAACCAATTTGCCTTGTTCGGTTGAGTCATTGGCATGATTGGCGGCATCGGCCGCATCGGTAGCGTTATGGGCAACTTCTTGTACTGTTGCGGCCATTTCATTCATTGCGGTGGCAACTTGCTCAGTTTCGAGGTGCTGACGACTCGCCATCTTCTGGGTTTCCCGCGTAATGCTCGACATTTCTTCAGCAGAGGTGGCGAGCAGGCTTGTTGAGTCGGCTACGTGAGAAACTGTGTTGTGGATTTTTTCTACAAAGCGGTTGAATGCCATTGATAATTCAGCAATTTCATCCTTACCTTTTATCGCGATTCTGCGGGTTAAATCGCCTTCACCTTCAGCGATATCATTCATGGCTTGGGTGGTTTCAGCGATAGGGCGAGTAATCCCTTTGGCAATAAACCAAGCAATGGCAGTTCCAATGACCAGAGCCACTAAACCGATAAGGATCAACTTAAGGCGAATATCCGCTATCGCTTGTTCTGAATGGGTTCTATCTATCGCAATATCGAGTACGCCAAACACGTTTCCTGAGTAATCTTTTATGGCGTGGCGATACAGGGCGTAGGTTTTGTTATTTAAGGAAATAGTGCGTATGACTTCATGGCCTTGCATGACGTTATTGAGTTCATCTGTCGCTTGGGTATCAGGCGTGAATGTAGCGCCAAATAACTTGTACCCTGAACCATCTGGCAAGATGAGGGCAATTTCTGCTTGATAGGCTTGTTTAAAATTATCAAAAAAGGGTTGACCGAAGGACATGCCAAACTCAACTGAGCCAGTGTGTTGTCCGTTGTAAGTCATTGGAACTAAACCACGAATACCTAATCCTTCCACTCCATATTCCAAGCCATAAAGAGGGCGCTTTTGGCTATTTGTTTCAACTATGGTCTTGCGTATGCTGGTGAGATCATCGCCAAATTTTTCGGGACGATGCAAGCGTAGAAAAGAAGTGGCAGGTGGCCTATGAAATTGGAATTGCTGAACCGCAAAATCGCGCTTTAGTTGAGTAAATATAGGTAAGGTACGGGCGGTGAGTTCATCACGTTCACCTGTTGCAAAGGTGCTTTGAACTTCTGGCGTGAGTGAGATGATGGTTGCCATTGCTTCGGCTAATTTGCCCGATGAGGCTATCTCGGCAACAGCGGTTTCATAGATCTTATGGAGTTCTCTTTGCTCGGATTCTGCAACTTGGCGACTGAATTCAGAGAGAACGAGCGGCATGATAAAGCTCATTACTGTTAACAGTAATAGACAGATCCCAATAACGATCCTCGTACTAATTTTTAGATTTATCAAAACAGCCTCCAATTCATGTGCAAATCAACTCAATTTATCCGTTTGATATTATAGAGATACAACTTGATAAGATTTGAGAGGGCGCGAACCTTTTTAAGTTATTTATTCCCTCTTACGCTCGTTTCGTGCCCTTGGACACAGATCTATTTGTGACCTAAATATTTACTTAGCCTGCTAACTAAGTATAATGATTAGCACGCTAACTAAGTGGGTGAGCAAGATGCAAAAAGAATTAGAGCGACTAAAAGAGTTATCACTGGCGGAGCATTTAGGTCGTCTGCATCGACTGTGGCGTACCGTGGCCGATGTTGAGCTAGCACCTTTAGGATTAACTCATCCCCGTTGGACTGCCCTATGGAAACTGTTGCGTTTAGGCGACAGTGTTAGCCAAAAAGTGTTGGCCGATGCCTTAGAAATTGAATTGGCTTCGCTAATGCGCACCTTAGGGCAATTAGAAGAGCAAGGTCTAGTCGAGCGTCATTGTTGTGACAAAGATAAGCGAGCAAGAATTGTGAGCCTGACGCCAGCGGGATTAGATGTTTTAAAGCAAATGGAAGCGCGGATTATTCAAGTGCGCCGTGAGTTATTAGGCGGGATCAGTGCCGAAGAGTTGAGCGAATTTGAACGCATTATTAGCCTGATCAGCGACAACGCCAGCGCCAAATTAACCAAGGTTACAGACACCCTTTTGTGAGAAAGAAGATGACACCGGATCAACAGTTTGCCCGTTTAGTAAAATTTGCCATGTTTGGCTTTGTGATGGTTTTTGGCTATTTCATGCTGGCCGACACTATGATGCCATTGACGCCTCAAGCCATGGCGACCCGTGTAGTGACTAAAGTGACACCGCAGATCAGCGGTAAAATCCAGACCATAGCCGTGACCAATAACCAAACGGTTGCCAAGGGCGATTTGTTGTTCCAAGTTGATCCCGCACCCTATGAGTTAGCGGTATCGCAAGCTAAATTGGCCTTAGAGCAAGCCCGTCAAGATAATGCTGAGTTAGATGCCTCGCTACTGGCCGCTAAGGCCGAGGTCAATGCCAATAAAACCACCTCACAACAAAAACGCAGCGAGGCTAAACGTCTCGATGCCTTGTATGCCACCCATGGCGTATCGCAGCAGCAAAAGGAGCTAGCCGATAGCGATGCCGCAGCTGCTGAAGCCAATTTGCTTGCCGCCAATGCGCGTTTAGAAAAACTCAAAGTGAGTCGTGGCAGTTATGGCGAAGAGAATCTTAAAGTGCGTCAGGCGCAAAACCATTTAGCTCAAGCCGAGCTTAATCTGTCTTATACCCAAATACGTGCTGATCAAGATGGGATAGTGACTAACCTGCAGTTAGAAGTCGGTAGTTTTGCGACCGTGGGGCAACCTCTGTTAGCCGTGGTATCGGATAAAGTGGATATTATTGCTGATTTTCGTGAAAAGAGTCTGCGTGGAGTCAATGCTTCTTCGACCGCTTTGATCGCGTTCGATGGCGAACCTGGGCGTTTATATTGGGCGACGGTGAGCAGTGTCGATGCGGGCGTGAGTGCTGGGCAATTCGATGCCAATGGCCGTTTAGCCGCGCCGCAGGAATCGGACCGTTGGGTACGTGATGCCCAAAGATTGAGATTACATCTAGTGTTAGATGGTATGGCAATGAACAGCTTACCTGCGGGTGCGCGCGCGACCGTGCAACTGCTGCCCGAGAATAGCCTGTTTAGCTTGCTCGCTAAGGTGCAGATTAAAGCAATCAGCCTGCTGCACTATATTTACTAGCCTATTTACTAGCCTATTTACTAGCCTATTTACTAGCCTATTTACTAGAATGTTTACTAGCGTATTTACCAGCATATTTATCGGCATATCCATTAGTACTTATCTGTGTTGACGAGCACAAGTGACTCGCGGTGGTTTGTATTTGCCACTAGTCGCTTGAGTGAAAGCTTCAAAGCAACATAAGTGTGAACGCAGCATAAGCCAGCTAAACATCCTCATTTAATGTATCGATAGAACAAGGCGACGAGCATGTTACTACGCCATAGCCCATTGACGGCCAACGATTTACGCCAGTGTTTACGGATTGCGACTGGCGCGACCTTAGGTTTTACCCTGTGTAAAATTTTTGGTTGGAGCAATGGAGTCTTCTTCACTGTGACACCTATGCTACTACTCGGATTAGTGCCAGTGATGAATGGTCATGCTATGCGCCAATTATTAGCTTCATCTGCCATGGCTGGGTTAGAGGTTGGGTTACTCGGCGGTTTCTTTGGCAGCCATCCCGGTATGATGACTCCCATCGTTTTCCTATTATTTTTATACCGCTTTGCGGCCATGTCCCGCGGCAGTTTGTTTCTCTTTGGTGCCAACGGTGTGCTGAGTCTCAGTATCATGCTGCACTTTGCCAGCTATCCAGGGGTTGACTTAAACGACTTAGTTTTCAGTAACTTTTGGGCGACAGCACTTTCAGTTGTTATCGCCTACGCTATGACGGCACTCTGGCCCGATGTTGAACCAAGAGCGGCTTACAAACCTGGGCCTAAGGCGCCGCATCGAATGCGCCACGAAGCCTTGCTCGGCGCGACCATAGCGACGGCATCGTTTCTGGTGTTCCAAATATTTGATCTGCGGGATTCGATGTCGGCTCAAGCGACCACTCTTTTGCTATTGTTTCCCATGCATTGGAATGGTGCACTCGACTATGCCCGTAAGCGCGCCATAGGCACCCTGTTGGGTGTGTCGTTTGGGATACTCGTGCAGTTGCTGCTCTATGATTGGTCTGGGTTATTGATGTTAGTTGTCCCCTTGTTGTGGATTGGACTGATGATTTTTAGCCAAGCCCATGTGCGCGAGGCGAATGGCTCTGGCGTGGGTTTTGGTGCTATGACCACGTTAGGGATTTTGTTTGGGCAGTATTTGACCCCAGGTAACGACTTAATCTTCAGTGCCTTATACCGAGTGAGTAGTATTTTAATCGCTATCGTTGGCACGTTACTTTTATGCTATTTGATACATAAGTTATTGAATCGTTTCGAATCGACGCGATTTGGTTATTGAGCAGGCCATTAAGTCTTGAAGGCTTGCAGCTTAACCTTGTACAGAGTAAGGTAAATTTATCCCGTTTGAATTGAACAATAAATGACTCTTAATGAATGTTAAGGCTCATTTATTGGCTGTTTTAAAAATGAGCGGCTGATTTTAAAATGGGTTTAGTGTGTGAGCACAAACATAAATAACAATAACCCCTATGCTTTAGAGCTTAATTCTCTTCAAGGATAGAACATGAAGATTAAAACATTAGTCATAGGTTTAACGCTATGTAGCGGCTATGCCGCTGCCGCCGAGCCTTCTGACAAACAATCGATGAACGTTATGCCACAAGCTGCGCAGTTATGTGTGTCTTGCCATGGGGCAGGGGGTGAGGGTATTGAACCACTCGGCCCTCGATTAGCGGGATTATCTAAAGAATATATCTCAACACAATTGCAGCATTTCCAAGCGGGCGTTCGCCAAAACGCGACCATGATGCCGATGGCAATGACGCTCCAAGGTGATGGTATTGAGCAAGTGTCGAGCTATTTTTCAGCAAAGCCTGCCAATGACGTCAAGCCTGTTATCCGCGGTGAACAAGTTGTTTTTAATGACGATACCGCCCGTTTAGCCTATCAAGGTGATTGGTCCCGTGGTTTACCAGCCTGCGTGACCTGCCATGGTCCTTCTGCATTAGGTGGTGGCTTATTTCCCCGCTTAGCAGGTCAACAGGCGAGTTATATCAAAACGCAATTATTGGCGTGGCAGTCGGGAACACGTAAAGGTGACGTCGATGGCATGATGGGGAGCGTCGCGAATAAGCTCACCGTCGCCGAGATTGATGCGTTAGCCAACTACTTTGCGAATTTAAAATAAGGAGCCGGCCATGAAATATTCCGCAATGTTATTACTGGCCGCGATGGGGTCATTAACCGTTCAGGCGCAAGCTGAAACTGAGCCAGTACAAGAACGCCCAGATAAGCAAGCTCCGCTGCCTTCTTTCCCTAAGGTAGCAGATCAAACCTATCTTACCCCTAGACCTTTGAGTGCGATTCCCGAAGGCGCCTTTGGTGACAAAGTGCGTTTAGGTTATCAACTGTTTGTGAATACCCAACAGCTGCGTGATAAGTATGTGGGTAATGAGCTTAACTGTACCAATTGCCATATGGATGCAGGCCGTAAAGCCAATGCATCACCCCTTTGGGGTGCGTATTTTGCTTATCCGGCGTATCGTAAAAAAGACAATAAAGTCAGTAGCTTTGAAGAACGCATCCAAGGCTGTTTTAACTATTCGATGAATGGTAAAGCCCCTGCATCAGGTAGCCCTGAATTAGTGGCGCTTTCTGCCTACGCCTATTGGTTAGGCATGGGCGGCTTGATGGATGAGGCTAATATCAGTGGCCCTGTTCCTGAGATCAGTGATGCTGAGTTAGTCAAAGGTGCCAAGCGGGATGACTTCCCACTACCAGAGGCATTAGCTAAGGCGATGACAGTTGAGCAACGTGCTAACTTGCCGGGTCGAGCTTATCCTGAGATCCCAAAACCCGAACAAGCCTATTCACCTGAACGAGGTAAAGCCGTGTATGTCGCCCATTGCCAAACTTGTCATGGTGTTGATGGGCAAGGTCAAGCCATTGCGGGTGTGTATGCACTGCCGCCGCTGTGGGGACCTCAAAGTTATAACTGGGGAGCGGGAATGCACAGGGTCAATACTGCCGCATTTTTTATCTATGAAAACATGCCCTTCGGTAAGAGTATGCAGCTAACTAACCAGCAGGCTTGGGACGTTGCCGCTTATATCAACTCCCACGAGCGTCCACAGGACCCACGTAGCAAGGGTGATGTAAAGCAAGCGCAGGAGAAATACCATAATGACAGCGATTACTATGGTCTCGCTGTTGATGGCAAAGTATTAGGCACTGAGTCCTATCCTATTTTCCCTAAGAAGTCATAGTTGAGCCGCTGAGATTAAGCGCTCGTGTGATGTTATAAAGCGAGTGAATAAGTTAGACAGAAAAGCCAGCAAGCATTTAGCTTTGCTGGCTTTTTTATTGGTCAAATATGTGTTGGTCAATTCTACTGAGCGCTCTGTGATTTCAGGGTATTAATACTTAGTGGTTTAGCCCGCTAGTATCGGCTTGTCATGGCATTCGCTCGTCGACTCGCAGCCAGTCCATCCTTGGATGCTCGACCGCCCCGTCCATGGGGCGGACGGTCGTCTCGCAAATCACCATGACTCACCTTTCGGACATCAGTGTTAACTGTCGCTTTAAAAGCATACGGAGATTTTCGCTATAAGTGGCTTATTCACTATCTCGAATGTGCAAAACGTATTGAGGGAGTCGAACCCTTTCTACGTTTTCTAAGAAGCTGATTTACGATGGTTTTTTGTCAAATGAAATAAAATATTGTTACACCTTACTGTATCAAATTTTTATTTGAAACAAACTTCAGTAAAGCTCACCCCAAATCACTACCTTGGTTAAGTACATCTAAAATATAAAACAGTCGATAAGCTGACTACCTCACTGTACAATCTAATGGGTAACACACTAATATCATTATGATTACCATATATCATACATACAGAACGATGGTAATTGACGTCAAATATAAGGAAATAACTGTGAACTTGAAGATTCTATTTGGTATGTGTATTGCTGCTGTAAATTTTTCAGCATTGGCTCAACCCACATGTGACGTACTTAGTGACGCTGTTGAGCTTGAGATCAAGAAATCAGCGGCAGTATTTGCCGAAGGCTTTACTGATGACAGCGCACCAAGAGCAACTCTCCGAGAAATGCGCATCGCAAATAGCCTATCACTTGCTCAAATCAATCTTAACATCATGGCACAGAACAAGTGCCCTCCTCGCCAACAGCCGGTAAATCCAATGGACTATCTAACGGATGCTCTTAGTTGTGAGCTTGCACAACAAAAAGGTGAAAAGGACTCACCAGCCTGTGATAAAGGTAATTGGAAGCGCTTAGACGATAAAGCTAGTAGCGTTAAAGAGTAAGATATGTTTAGCCGACGCCGCTTCGCGGCTCGGCTTATTAGGTTCTAATGTTACACAAGCCATTCGGGTCATTCATGTATACGGTCATTTCATTGATTCGAGCGAATGGAGCAAATGAGTTTCTAAGTAAGGCTATTGCAGGCCATAGATCCTCTAAACGAGGAGATGAAATTCATGATAGGTATTCTCATATTTATCTGATTTCAGTTGATAAGTTAAAGCCGTTGTTAGACTCTCTAGATTATGAGACTGATTACTGAGACTTAGAGCAAAATTACTAGGTAAGATTGTTACAAACAAGCACCTAACTGAAAATTTTATCCAAACTCGATTTCTTTGTAAGGATGTTATTGCTGTATTAATATTGTTTTTCGATCTTGCTTGGTAGAAGTTAAGATTGCTGATCCGCCATTTGTTTATCAATGAAACAATATGTTGCCTTTATCACAGTAAAAATAGGAACCAAGTTGTGCAAAATTTGTCAAACACAGTAGACTTACCATTATGGTAAGCGATAGAATCGTCAGCCGACATTTTGGGCCTATCCCTACTAAGGAAACGGGACGTCAGATTAAAGGGCTACGAGGTCCTTTGTATCCAGTTAAAGATGTATTGGATATTCTGACTAAAACGTCTGCGCGTGCATGGTCTATTGGTTGCATTAAAGATTTGCAGAAGTGGGAAATGGATGGAAGTGATGTTGATGATTTGGTTCGTTTAGCTGTCCAATCTGGTAGATATATTGGATCAGAGTGGTGCCAGTCTAAACAAGATGGTCCATGGGCGGCATGTGATGCATATAGCGTCACACTTAAAGAGTGGTCAGAGCATGCTCATAAGGATTTGAGTATTGAGTACTATGTCAAGTTGGCTATCAATAAAATCGGTCAATTAATCCTATTAGCATCTTGTCATCCGTCGGAAAATTGAGAAAGGCGAAATTATGAGTAATCAAGTATGTTCTATTTGTGGCGAAGGCCAAGTAGAAGAGCGTATTGGCGAAAATACTATTGAATACAAAGGTCAATCACATAAGCTACCCTTTTATTACAGCGAATGTGATTGCTGTGGTTCCGAGTTCTCTACTCCAGTACAATTGCGCTTAAATAAGCGATTGATTGTTGAAATTAAAAAAGAGTTTGATGGATTATTGTCTGGTACGGAAGTCCGAGAAATTCGCACTTTATTAGGATTGAATAAAGCTGAAGCTGCAAGAATTTTCGGTGGTGGACCTGTTGCATTTTCAAAGTATGAAGTTGGTGATGTTGCTCAATCAGAAGCGATGGATAATCTGCTACGAGTAGCTAAAAATGTTCCAGAAGCATTTAAGTTTCTTGTCAGCAGATTTACTAGTGAGCATGTAGAGGCTACTTTCGAAGTTAGAAATCAAGCGCCATTCTATTCTAATACTTGGAGAGATACGCCAAATAATGTTCTTGTTATGCAAGAGTTGAAACCCCAAGTTCGTCCGACAAAAGTAAGTACATATGTTCAACCCACTCAGAATACTTGGGTGAATCCATCACAGGCAATGGCCGTATGAATAACGAGAAGTTGCAAAAAGCTATTGATGGCTTAGCTATTTTTGATCTTTATTTAGTTGATAGTGCAGCAAATTCAACAGAGGGGTTCAACCCTAAATATGCTAATTTTGACGAATTAGTTTTACAAACAAAACATATAGTTACTAAGTCAGAAGTGTTTGACAGTACAGATGATAAGAAACTCTTTAGAGTTTTTGTCGAGTTTGGAGGACGGTGGGTCGATGAATCTAATCCGGATAGTAGAACTGATGAATCTGTCGCACAAATTGAAGCTGAATTTGTAGCAGAATACTTGTTGACAACAGAGCTAGACCAAGACTGTTTAGATGCATTTGCTTTGAGAAACGCTAGTTATCATCTTTGGCCGTATTGGAGGGAGTTTTTTGCTTCCCAATGTGAGCGTATGAGATTACCAAGAATTATTTTCCCGACAGTTCAGGTTGCCTCTAATCGTGATGAGAATCTCATAGTCGATTGATACTGATTCAATTGATGGGAAAGCCTCTAATATTAAGGGGCTTTTTTTGTGCTGAATTTAATGTCACTTAATAAATGGCGTGGTCATTAAGTATGCATCTGTGAACACACTTGCTATAGCACAGGAATGCGGTTCACTGAGCCAAATGAATACATCCAAATATCATTTAAGTTAGATAACTTGATGAATACAACCAATTGAACTTTATTGAAACATCCATTGTTAAATTTAGCGACAGGTATACTTGGGAATTAACGAGATTAAGTACTTGCATGGAAGTGACCGTTGGCGGCAAGGATACCGCCGTCGAGCCCTCAGGGATGACTCATTTCTAAATCAAAGTTGGCGTGTCACTGGAGTGCAAGTGCTTAATCTTTTGGAAAATCAGAAAAGGACGCTTTACAGTATCTGACCGATAGAGGCATAGAGAATATCAACATAATGTGTCGAGCCTAGGGTAAACAATGACAATTGATACCAACGCAACTGATGATACAGTTATCTTGCTTTGTGGCAAAGCAACTCAACTTGAGTGGCTAAAAACCGTTATGATCGCCATCTCTAAGAATAAATAACCTATGTTATTTACGAGGATATTGATGTCCAAGTCGTTACAAGATTTAAGTGTTACGGAATCACAAATTTGCCCTCTGTGCCAAGGCGCGAATCAATGTGCTGTGATTGTTGGTAAGGGTATTGAGGACTGTTGGTGCGCTCTGCAAACATTTCCACCTTTGGCCGCCTTGCAAGTGCAAGCATCAGATTCGCCGCTAGGGGTCATCAACCATATTTTACCGTCTGCCGATGCGTGTATTTGCCAAGCTTGTTTAATCCAACTTAAGCAGGGGTTAAGTCTGGGTCAGCTTGCAGAGCAGGATGAAAAAAGCCCATCGAGTGTGAGCGATGGGCTAGGTTATGAGGTGAAATAGCGGGCTGAAGTAATGAGCTATCGATTTATGGTGTAATCCAGTTGCACAGTGGTTTGTGCCTCAACGGCTATACCATTTTCAAACTTGGGTGCGTAACGCCATTTATCTATCATTTTTAGCGTTTCTTTCTCAAAGAGAGCACCACCCTTAGAGGCTAAAATTTCAGGATTTTTCACGAACCCATGTTCATCGACAGTAAATTTAAGCTGAACCCAGCCACTTTTACGTTGCTTAGCATAGGACATTGGATAGTCTGGTACGATACGGAAAATAGGTTGTTGTTCCTGTGCGTCGGCCCAAGGACGCATTTTGCCGATAGCAATACAGTGGGCGGTGGACTCGTCACGCTTTCCTTGGCGCTCATAGAGTTCGACTAAATAAGCGTGGGCACTTAAGGCATAGGGATGGCTAAAGTTAAGGGCTTCAAACTGCTTCACGACTTCTAAAAGCAATGGCATCGCCTTGTCGTCATGCTTTTCTGCATACTCAACGGCACCCACCACATAGGTTGCCTTAACTCTGTCTATGGCGTTCTCTGGTAAAACCTCTTTATAAATATCATAGGCATCGAAGGCATAGCGTCTTACGCTTTTGGTGTATAGCTCTGTATTGGATAAGCGGTTGAAGGCGGCCATTTTTACATCGGCGAGCAGTTTCTTTTTATCGGATTTTTCAGCAATTGCGATAGCAGTAAGCAAATCATTTTTCGCATCTTTGGCTTCAACGGCGGTTTGTGCAGCACCCAGTAAGGGATCGATAAGCTCAAGCGCTTCTTTGCCATAATGAACTTTATAGTTTGCCAGAGCGAGCTGATACAACTCATTTGCCTTCGCCGTTTTTGGCAGATTCTTTTCTGCAAATGGGTAAGGTGCAACTTGCTTTTCTATCGCGCTGGCCCAGTTCATGGCGAGGTTAGCTAAGTCGACACTGTCTTTGGCATATTGGGCTTCGCCGAGTTGATAAGCGGCTTTTGCGCTCGCTTCAATATTTGCAGCATCGCCTTTTTCTACGGCGGCTTTATAGTCACTATAGGCTTTGGTAAAGCTATTTTCTGAGGCATGCACGCTAAGAGAAGTGCCTAAAGTGAGGGCAAGAAGACAGGCGATTGGCAGCGTTTTTCCGTGCGACATTCTATATATCCTTATTATTTATGAATTTAGATGATACATAGGTGTACATTTTGAGGCAAGTTAGTTTGGCTTTTGTTAATGATGCTTGTGGGGAATGCAGATAACTGAGCACTGAGAACTGATAACTAAGAGCTGAGATTGAAAATAAGCGAGCCCAGCTGAAACTGAGTTCGCTTATTTATCAGTGAGTTGTCGTTTTACTCGCCGCAATCACTTAGCCGTGAAAGTCACGGCGAACTGCCCAAGCGCGCCGTATTCAAATTTGCAGATCTGTGCCAATGGCAGATCGAGGACGCCAGCGTAAGAGCCTGTGATCACATATTGCCCTTGAGTTAAGCCAATGCCTTGGGCGGATAAAAAGTTAACTAACCAGTAGAGTCCCGCCTTAGGGAAACCGTTAGGATGAATGGCGGATTTTTGCAGTGTGTCACTTTGCTGGTGCTCGTCATTGGCTATATCAACGCTGAGTTCAAAACAGCTCATTTCTAAACCTTCTTGCGGATTAAGCACTGGCCCTAACCACAGTCCTTGATTGACTAAGCCATCGGCGAGGGCATCAAAATGCGTCGCTTCACAGGGTGTGTGGTAGCGGCTTTTGATCAATTCTAGCGCTAAACGAATGTCACCTAAGGCCTCGTCGATTTCAGTCTCTGTGTAAGGCGTGCTTCTTGGCGGTAAATCGCGAGCAATCTCGAAGGCGAGTTCGGGTTCGACTCGGGCGAGGCCTTTAGTCGATGGATAGAGTGGGCAAGTGGTCGATTGTTGATACACATCATCTTGATAAATAGGCGCTACGACGGTTTTTTCCGCCGTGGGTAATAGGCATTTCCACGCCGCGATAGGATTGTTATCGCTTGCCTTAAATATTTCTGCCACTGTTTGCTGAATCGCGAAGGCCTGTTCGAAGCTGGTTGGCCTTAGTTCTGGGATCAGTACATCGCCGCTCGTGCCTGCTGCGCGGCGCTTGGCTAATTCTTTGGCTGCGGTATTAATATGCGTTTTAACTTGTTCGATCGTGGCGGTAGATAACATTAACTTTCCTATTTAAAGCGTTAGCTTAAAAAGAAGTGGCCTAGAGAGAGTGTGGCAGAAGCCATTTTTATGGGCCAAATATACTCGGTTATTGGCAACGCGGGAAATGCCAATGTTGGCTTTCGGGGTAAATCTGCTGCAGTTGAATCAAGAGTGCGGCCAATATTCCAATTATCGTAAGATGCTGAAACTTGCCTCACATAAGTGTCAGCTAAAGTATCCAATCTAACGCGAATGTTTCCATGATGATTGGCTAGATATTGTGTTGGCTCAGTGCCAGAATGGCTGTCCATTTTGCGGTTTCTACTGGACTCCTCCGTGAACCTTAGCCATAACGCCCCTCAGGCAAATAATCATGCTCAACTCGGGCTCCTGTTCATCTCAGTTGCGGTTTTATTTTGGGGCATGTTACCTATAGCATTAAAGCTCTCGGCGGCCTTTATCGATCCCGTGACTCTTACTTGGTTTCGTTTTCTGGTCGCGCTTTTAGTCAGCATAGTGATCCAATGGAGCGCAGGTAGTCTTAAGCAATTTGCAGCACTCGATGCCAAAGTTTGGTTAAGGTTAGTGCTTGCTGGCATCTTCTTGATGCTCAATTATGTGTCTTTTGTTTATTCACTCGATTACCTCGCACCGGGCGCCGCTCAATTGAATTTCCAGACTTCGCCCTTTTTCCTCGCGTTTGGTGGTGTGTTGTTTTTTAAGGAACGGCTTAATGCGGTGCAACTCAGCTGTTTTGCAACCTTAGCTTTAGGTATGTTGATGTTTTTCCATCCTAATTTAAATTTTTCTGGGGCTAATAATCATCAGGTTTGGATTGGGGTGATGATCATCCAGTTCTCAGCACTGTCGTGGACTAGCTATGCCTTATTGCAAAAATCCTTACTGAATCGTTTGTCGCCCGCGAACGTGCTCTTAGTGATCTATGGCTTAGGTATTTTCGTAATGGCTCCCTTTAGCGACTTTAGTCAGTTTGTCCGTATGGACAGCTTCGATTGGCAGATAGCACTGTTTTGCGCCGCCAATACCTTGATCGCCTATGGCTGTTTTGGCCAGTCGATGAAGTATTGGCCGACGGCGCAGGTCAGTGCCATGTTGGCACTCACGCCAGTATTTAGCTTTAGTGCCACGGCGTTAGTGGTGAGTCTTGGCTGGTGGCCAGAAGTATTTCGCGCTGATGAATTAGATGGTTTATCTCTGCTGGGGATTGGCGTGATTATTGTGTCTGTGATGGTGGTGCAATTGCTGCCTATGTACCGTAATCGTCAGGCGAAGCGTTTGCAGGCTGTCTAACGCATACATTTTATCCATGGGAAAGGCCAGTGATCACTAGACTCAGCGAGTTAAAACTTCAGGATATCCGTGGTGTCATCTTCGATCTCGACGGCACCTTAGCACATTCTAATCCCGATTTTGCTGGGTTGCGGCGGGAGTTGGGGATTCATTCTGGTACGGATATCTTGGCCCATGTCGAGAGTCTGAGTACGGATGAAGCACGGGCTAAGGCGTTAGACATTGTCCATGAGTACGAGAGACAAAGTTCACTCAAGGCCAGTTGGATTGATGGCGCGAGGGAGCTTATCGAATGCCTACGGGCCAAGTCACTGCCCTTGGCTATTTTGACTCGCAATATGCCAGAAGCGGCGCAAATCACTATCGATAAACTCGGCATAGATATCGCACTGGTATTAACGCGCTATGATGCTGAGCCTAAGCCGCATCCCGAAGGTATTCATCTTATTTGCCAGCAGTGGCAACTCGCGCCCGCAGAGATCTTGTATGTGGGGGATTATCTGTTTGATCTGCAAACTGCGCGTAATGCGGGTAGTCACTGTGCCCTCTATTGCCCTGAAACCATTCCCGATTATGCCCACGACGCCGATATGCTCGTTACTTGCTACCATAGCTTTATTGAAGCATGGACAGTTGGCGACTAGGCATTTTTTTGGGCCGTGACTGCATCTTGCTTATCTTGTTTCAGTCCCAAGCGCATGCTATCTAATAAGGCAATTAGCCAGCAGAGGATAAATCCATACATCAGCTTGTCCGCACCATCACGAATGGTTGCCGTGGTTTGCTTGGTCACTTCGGCTGTAATCACGCCTATATCTAGCGGTAAAACACCAGTTTGAATATCAAGTGAGATAAGCTGTGCTACTTGCATGACTTGTTGCAGCATCAGGCCAAGACTCAGTATTGCCAGCACAAAAAACACTAGGGCGCTGCGTTTATGTTGCAGATAGAAATGGCCGCTGCCGGGGGCGACGAAGGCGGATAATAGTCCAGCGGTAAGGGCTTTTTTCATGGGAGTCGATTACTTATACCATTAAACTCTTTGGAGATTAGACACTAAGCTTTATCTTTGCTAAAGGCAAACTAAGACAAAATCAAGCCAACAAAAAAGGAGCCTAGGCTCCTTTTTTAGTCTCTAGCTTAAGCTAGATTAGTCTTCACGTGGTTTACGTGGCTTACGCTCACCGGCAGGTTTGTCTGCACGTGGTTTGCGGTCAGCAAATGGCTTGTCACCAGTAGACGCAGCGCGAGGCTTACGATCACCCGCTGGGCGGTCACCTGTTGGACGATCGCCACGTGGTTTACGGTCACCCGCAGGACGGTCTGAACGAGCACTGCGGCCTGAATCAACAAATACTTGATCACCAGCTTCGCGGATGTTCAATGGCTTGCCACAAACACGTACTTTACGTAGGTGCTGTAACACGTCTTTTGGCATACCGTCTGGCAGGTCAACAGTGGTCACTGCATCATAAAGTTGGATTGCGCCAATGTAACGGCTGTCGATGTTAGCTTCGTTCGCAATAGCGCCAACGATGTTACCCACACCTACACCATTCTCACGACCTACGTCGATCACGTAACGGCACATTTTCAAATCTGGGTTGTCTTTCAACGCTTCAGCTGAGCCTAAGCTGGCTGGCATTGGACGCGGTTCGCGACTTCTGCGTTCACCACGCTCACCACCACGGTCATTACGATCACTTCCGCGGTCGCTACGTTCAGTGCGCTCACTGCGTTCATCACGAACACGTTCTTGAATGGCTGGCAATTGCAAAGGACGTTCTTGCTGAACTTGCTGTAATAATGCAGCGGCTAGCAGATCGGTATCGACTTCTAACTGTTGGCATAATTGAGCAACAGCTTCTTTCATGAAATCTAAATCGCCGTTGATTGTTTCAGCCAATTGCTCACCTAAGCGAGACAGACGACGTTCTGCAACTGTCTCTGGGCTTGGGATTTTCATTGGTGAAATGCGGCTGTTAGTTGAGCGTTCGATAGTGCGCAGCATGCGCATTTCACGGCTCGTTACAAACAGGATCGCCATACCAGTACGGCCAGCACGGCCTGTACGGCCAATACGGTGTACATAAGCTTCGGCATCATACGGAATATCGTAGTTCACAACGTGACCGATACGCTCAACGTCAAGACCACGGGCCGCAACGTCAGTCGCGATCAGAATGTCTAACTTGCCACGTTTCAATTGATCAACCGCACGCTCACGGGCTTGCTGGTTCATGTCACCGTGTAGTGGTGATGAAGCATAACCGCGGGCTTCTAACTTCTCAGCTAACTCAACACATGAGTTACGAGTACGGACGAATATGATTACACCTTCAGTGTTTTCAACTTCTAATACACGTACTAAGGCTTCAAGTTTGTTGTGTTGTGATACTTGTACGAAACGCTGTTCGATTGACTCAACCGTAGTTTGGCTTGATTCGATACGAACATGTACAGGATTACGTAAGTGCTGGTTAGCAACACGCTTAATTTGCTCTGGCATAGTGGCAGAGAATAGTGCCAGTTGGCGTTCGCTTGGCGTGTGCTCAAGGATCCATTCGATATCATCGATGAAGCCCATTTTTAACATTTCATCGGCTTCATCGAGCACTAAGGCTTGTAATGAATCGAGTTTCAAGGTGCCGCGACGCATATGGTCCATAACACGACCTGGCGTACCAACGATAACTTGTGGGCCGCGTTTCAGGGCATTCAACTGTTGTTGCATGCTTTGGCCGCCGTAAATTGGAAGAACGTGGAAATTCTTCATAAATTTGGCATAGCTACTGAACGCTTCAGCAACCTGCACGGCTAATTCACGTGTTGGTGCTAAGACTAAAATTTGCGGTGTAGTTTGGCTGGTAACTTTGTTTAATAGTGGTAACGCGAAGGCGCCAGTTTTACCTGTACCTGTTTGCGCTTGACCTAAAATATCTTTGCCAGCCATAAGTGGATCGATACTGGCTGATTGGATTGGCGTTGGTTTTTCATAACCTAGCTCGTCAAGAGCACGCAACAAATTCTCGGATAGGCCGAGTTCACGGAAAGTTCTTTCATCGGATGACATTGGGTTGTAGCCTTGTGGATGCGCGCGCGAAATGGCGCTAAAGTTTCACAGACAGAAAATCAACCCCGTGTCGATTTCCCGCGAACGACGGATTATAGCAGCATGGCGGCCACTTTACCAATCAGAGTCACGCTATTTAACCTGTTTTCTGCATTTTTTTCGCTAAAACTGAGCAAGAAACGCGCCACTTCCCATTAATTCTTTAAATATTCAACATTTAATTGAAGTAACTCGAATGCTGACTCTGTCACTGCCGCAAGAAAAGTGATGTCGATTGTCGCGACGGTATCCTCTGGTGTGTGATATTGGGGATGGGTCGGCACACCAAAATACAGCCAAGGGATATTCGCTTTGTGGAAGGGGTAATGATCCGACGCCCGCAGCCAATCGGTACTTTGTATGCTTCGACCAACGGGTTTAGGGTGCGTGAGTTTAATGCAAAGTCGGTTCTGTTGATTCAGTAGGGGTTTAAATTGATTGAACTGAGTGAAGTTTCGACTGCCTTCGAGGTAAATCCCATAGGGCCTGCCGGGGTGACTCACCATATCTAAATTCAACATCAGCTCAAAAGTCGCTTCTGGCAGGCGGGTCTTGAGTTGCTCTACCAAGGCGATACTGCCATAGAGCCCTGGTTCTTCGGCATCGGTTGCCACAAACATCAGGTTTACCTTAGGCAAGGTATTGGGTTGTAGAGCAAATTGCTGTTGCCAATGTTTGGCAATGGCGAGCATAGCGGCGACGCCCGAGGCGTTATCATCGGCGCCGTGGTAAATCTTGCTGCCGCTCAATCCTAAGTGATCATAGTGGGCGACGATAATGCGCCATCGATTCGTCGGTTCTGCCGCCATCGCGGTGGCGACCACGTTGGCGCCGTTTTCTTGGGTGAAGAAGGTTTGATATTCAAAGGGCACGATAAAGTCCGCTCCCCAAGGCTGTAAACCTAGCCCCTGAAATTGCTGCTTTATATAGTCACGACTTTTTGCCGCACCTTGGGTTTGGGTTTTGCGGCCTTCAAATTCATCCGAACTTAATACTGTGACTGTCGCTTGTAACTCTGTGGGCTCGGCCCAAGTGAGTTTTAGCTCAGTGCGTGCACAGGTTTCGGTTGAGTTAGCGCAGCCAGTGAGGGTAGTCGCAACAACGCAGGCCAGTGCAAATAAGCCAAGTCTTTGGGATTGATGTCTTATAAGGTGCGTGATCTTGAACTTGGCGAGCAGCTGACCGATACGACTGTGGTTGAATAGAGTCGATGCGCTTAGGTTTATGTCGCTTAGATTTTTACTTAAAAGTGATTGATACTGCCTCGGTAATATAGGGTGAGTCACTGGGGACTGAGTGCTATCACGCATGGACATTCCTTATCGCTGAAGCCTTCGCCAGAAGATGAATATCATCTTTGCCTAAATCCGATTCTAATTCAATGAGATCTATATGTATGCGATAGCTTAAGCATATTGGATTGCTGAGCGAAAAAAAGCGCAGTGCTTAGGGCGACTGCGCTTTTATTATTCAGACCAACGGTGGCGTGAGCTGAATGTTAAGCCTTAGCTTTATTGGCCTTTGCCAGCTCGATATCCCGTTTTAGCAGTGGCTTTAAGAAGCGTGCCGTGTGGGAGGTTGGATGCTCGGCGACTTCTTCCGGCGTGCCTGTGGCTAAAATCATACCACCACCACCGCCACCTTCTGGGCCTAAGTCGATAATCCAGTCTGCGGTTTTGATTACATCCAGATTATGCTCAATCACCACAATCGTGTTGCCGTGGGATTTGAGACGATGCAATACGTCGAGCAGCAATTGGATATCGGCAAAATGTAAGCCCGTGGTCGGTTCATCCAAGATATACAAGGTTTGGCCCGTGTCACGTTTAGATAACTCTTTGGCAAGTTTCACCCTTTGGGCTTCGCCGCCTGAAAGAGTGGTCGCACTTTGGCCGAGACGCACATAGGACAAACCTACATCCATCAAGGTCTGTAGCTTACGGGCAATGGCAGGTACGGCATCGAAGAACTGACGCGCATCTTCCACTGTCATCTGCAGTACTTCGTGAATATTCTTGCCTTTATAGCGTACTTCTAAGGTTTCGCGGTTGTAGCGCTTACCTTTACAAGAATCACAGGGCACATACACATCGGGTAGGAAGTGCATTTCTACCTTGATCAAGCCATCGCCTTGGCAGGCCTCGCAGCGTCCACCTTTTACGTTAAAGGAGAAACGGCCGACTTGATAACCGCGAGTACGTGACTCTTGGGTTCCGGCAAAAATCTCGCGGATCGGGGTGAAGATGCCCGTATAAGTGGCAGGGTTAGAGCGCGGTGTGCGGCCAATTGGGCTTTGGTCGATATCGACCACTTTGTCGCACAGTTCCATCCCTTCGATACGATCATAGGGTGATGGCTCATCCACCGTCGCCCCGTTGAGCATTCTATGGGCGATTTTGAAGAAAGTATCGTTGATTAAGGTCGATTTACCCGAACCCGATACGCCCGTCACACAAGTGAAGAGGCCAATGGGAATGGTTAAATCCACATTACGCAAGTTGTTGCCGCGTGCGCCAAACAATTGAATGACTTGGTTTTTGTCGAAGGGAATGCGCGGCGTATCGATATGAATGCTGCGCTTACCAGAAATATATTGTCCGGTAACTGACTCTTCACAGGCGATGATCTTCTCAATCGGACCGTCGCAAATGACTTCGCCGCCGTGTACACCTGCGCCTGGACCGATATCGATCACGTGATCCGCCATACGGATCGCATCTTCGTCATGTTCGACCACAATCACAGTGTTGCCCAAATCCCGTAGGTGGATCAGGGTTTGCAGCAGACGTTCGTTATCCCTTTGATGCAGGCCGATTGAGGGTTCGTCGAGCACATACATCACGCCGACGAGTCCGGCGCCAATTTGGCTGGCGAGTCGAATACGTTGGGCTTCACCGCCGGAGAGGGTTTCTGCCGAGCGCGATAGGCTCAAATAATTGAGACCCACGTTGACGAGGAAGCCTAAGCGATCGCGGATTTCCTTTAAAATCTTCTCGGCAATCTGCGCCTTTTGGCCGCTAAATTCGACTTTCTCGAAGTAGTCCAAGGCTTCGCCAATCGACCAAGTGGTGAGTTGTGGCAGGTTGATATCACCTAAAAACACGTTACGTGCTTCTTCGCGTAAGCGCGAGCCACCACAGCTTTGACAAGCTTGGGTATTGATAAACTTGGCTAATTCGTCACGTACCGAGTTACTTTCGGTTTCGCGATAGCGCCTGTCCATGTTGTTTAGAATGCCTTCGAAGGGGTGATTACGCACCACCACATCACCGCGGTCATTAATGTATTTAAAGGCAATACTTTCTTTACCTGAGCCGTAAAGTACGATTTTGCGGACTTTTTCGCTAAGCTGCTCGTAGGGCACTTCGACATCGAACTTATAATGTTCGGCGAGTGAGCTGAGCATTTGGAAGTAATAGAAGTTGCGCCTATCCCAGCCGCGAATCGCACCGCCCGCCAGTGACAGCTCGGTATTGGTGATCACTCGTTCAGGATCGAAAAATTGTTGTACCCCTAAACCATCACAGGTTTGGCACGCGCCGGCGGGATTGTTAAAGGAGAAGATCCTTGGCTCTAATTCCGCCATCGAATAACCGCAGTGCGGGCAGGCAAAGTTGGCCGAGAAGATCAGTTCTTCGCCTTTGGATTTACCAGTACCCGTGTCGTCTTCCATGCTGGCAACGGTCGCTATGCCGCCGGAGAGTTCCAGCGCGGTTTCAAAGGATTCCGCTAAGCGTTGCTTGATATCGTCACGCACTTTAAAACGGTCGACGACCACTTCAATCGTGTGTTTAACGTGTAAGTCTAAGGTTGGCGGATCGGTTAAGTCACACACTTCACCGTCGATACGCGCGCGGATATAACCCTGTGCCGATAGACCTTCGAGCAATTTAACGTGTTCACCCTTACGGGCGTTGACCACAGGTGCGAGCAGCATCAAGCGGCTGTCTTGGGGCATTTCCAACACTTTATCGACCATCTGGCTGACGGTTTGTGCCGCCAAGGGTTGATTATGTGTCGGACAACGCGGCTCACCCACGCGGGCAAACATCAAGCGCAGGTAATCATAAATTTCGGTAATCGTGCCCACGGTCGAACGTGGGTTATGGGAGGTGGATTTTTGCTCTATGGATATCGCCGGGCTTAAGCCTTCGATATGGTCCACATCGGGCTTTTCCATTAAACTCAAAAATTGGCGAGCATAGGCAGATAGGGACTCGACATAACGTCGCTGGCCCTCGGCATATAAAGTATCGAAAGCGAGGGAGGATTTGCCAGATCCCGATAAGCCCGTGATGACAATCAGTTTATCCCTTGGGATAGTCAGGTTGATATTCTTGAGATTGTGGGTGCGTGCGCCGCGTATTTCAATCTTATCCATCTATCGCTCTAATGCCATATGCTTAAAAAAATGAGCACAAGTATCGCACAGTTCCGCCGCTGAGTTTAGTTGATTCTGTGATCTGCACCAATCCTAGGGCTGGCACTGGCTTTAAGTCGGCCTGCTTTGCGGGATGTTGTGGATGGAATGGATTAACTAAGATTAATACTGTTGTTGCGCACTGACTCACAGGACAATTGTGAACACTATGTTAGACTCATTCCCCTGTGTCTGAGCGTTAAAAATAAAGATGTTAACTCAGACACAGTCAATATAGGTCCGTGATAAACGAGATAAAAGCTAAGTGTATAGTCAGTGGTTTAGGCCACTATTTCCTTTTGAGCAAATCCTTTTGGGTGTGGTAACATGCGCCCCTTAAAAGACTTCAATCCAGGGCAAAATCATGGGTAACAACGGACTTTCGGGTACTGAGAAAAAAGTCGCGTTTTCTTTAGCCAGTGTATTTGGTTTGCGCATGATGGGCTTGTTTATGATCATGCCCGTCTTTGCACTTTATGGTCAGCATCTCGAAGGCTTTTCGCCTCTGTGGGTGGGTATTGCTATCGGCGCCTATGGCCTGACTCAAGCCGTGCTGCAAATCCCTATGGGGATTTTATCTGACAAATATGGTCGCAAGCCGATTATTCTCGGTGGCTTAGTGTTGTTTGCTATTGGTAGTGTTATCGCTGCTAACGCAGATACGATTTATGGCGTTGTCTTTGGTCGAGCTGTACAGGGTATGGGCGCGATTGCCGCTGCCGTGCTGGCGCTTGCCGCGGATTTAACCCGCGACGAGCAGCGCACTAAGGTGATGGCGATTATTGGCATGTGTATCGGGTTATCTTTTGCCCTGTCTTTGCTAATGGGGCCGATAGTCGCGCAACATCTTGGGTTGACTGGATTGTTTTGGTTAACGGCGGTATTTGCTATTGTCGGTATGCTGTTGATCCAGTTTTTAGTGCCTAATCCCATCACTCAGGCACCCAAAGGAGACACTTTAGCAACGCCCGCTAAGCTCAAACGTATGTTCCTCGAGCCGCAATTATTTAGGCTTAACGCTGGGATTTTTATCCTGCATTTAGTGCTCACCGCAGTATTTGTGGCATTACCGCTGGATCTGGTGGATGCGGGTCTAGTGAAAGAAAAACATTGGATGCTGTATTTCCCCGCTTTTGTGGGCGCATTTATTTTGATGGTGCCGTTAATCATCATAGGGGTTAAGCGCAAAAATACTAAGGCGATGTTCCAAATTGCCCTCGTGATAATGATAGTGGCATTGCTGGCGATGGCCGCATTTGCGAGCAATCTTTGGGTATTGAGTTTTGCCGTGGTGCTCTTTTTTACTGGGTTTAACTATTTAGAAGCCTCACTGCCAAGTTTGATTGCCAAATTTTGCCCCGTCGGCGAAAAAGGTTCGGCTATGGGCGTGTATTCAACTAGCCAGTTTTTAGGGGCTTTTTGTGGTGGTATGCTCGGTGGCGGTGCTTTCCAGCTCGTGGGCGCAGTCGGGGTATTTGTTGTTGCCGTGATCTTAATGTCTATTTGGTTATTCCTGACATTAGGCATGCAAAATCCTGTGTTGTTAAAGAGTTACACCTTAGAAGCTGAAGTGAAAGACAAGGCGCAAGCGCGCGATATGGCAACCCAGTTATCCCAATTAATGGGCGTTGTTGAAGCCATAGTCGTGCTGGACGAGAAAGTGGCTTATCTCAAGGTAGACGAGCATTTCGATTTAAGAGAAGCACGAGCTGTGTTAGGCTCTGCTCAATAATATCTGGTCTGCCGTGTGGTATTTGGGGAAGCTGATTTCCTCTATGGCAATAAAGATAAACAACATACTGAATTAATAGATTATTTAAAGAATCGCAGGAGATTTCAATGGCCAGTCGTGGTGTTAACAAGGTAATTTTGGTTGGCAATTTGGGACAAGATCCAGAAGTGCGTTATATGCCAAACGGTAATGCAGTCGCAAACATCACAGTAGCGACTAGCGAATCGTGGAAAGACCAACAGGGTCAACAGCAAGAGCGTACTGAATGGCACCGTGTGGTTCTGTTCGGCAAATTAGCTGAAATTACCGGTGAATACCTGCGTAAAGGTTCACAGGTTTATCTTGAAGGTAAACTGCAAACTCGTAAGTGGAAAGACCAAAGTGGTCAAGACCGCTACAGCACTGAAGTGGTTATCGACCAAAGCGGTAGCATGCAAATGCTAGGTAGCCGTGGTCAAGGTGGACAAGCACAAGGCGCGCCAATGGGCGGCATGCCACAAAACGCAGGTTATCAATCTGCACCACAACAAGCCGCGCCTGCGCAAAATCAATATGCGCCAGCGCCTCAAGCTGCACCTGCTTACCAAGCGCCAGCTCAGCAACAATATGCTCCGCCAGCTCCTGCCCAGCAGCAAGGTTATGGTCAGCCACAGGCTCAACAACCACAACAAGGTGGTTATGCGCCTAAGCAACAAGCCGCTCCAGCGCCAGCTTATCAAGCGCCTGCAGCACCAGCACAGCGTCCAGCGCCACAACCACAGCAAAACTTCACTCCAGATTTGGATGATGGCTGGGATGACGATATTCCATTCTAATTTGGAACGTATCGAAGCATAAAGACGGTATCGTCTTAAATAAGCAAAGCCACGCGAGTCGTGGCTTTGTTGTTTCTTGTTTTTAAGTTTTTGCCGTGAAGCGTGGGTTAGGTCGTTCAACCCTTTACCTCGCTTGTTCACATGATGATACGCTTGAGATAAAACTTAGAACGTATAATCGAAGTTATAACGCATGCCTAGCATGATCTGGTCATTGGTTTCGCGGTATTCAAAATCTGTTTTTTGATATTCGATGAAGGTGCTGAATTTCGGTGTTTTATGCCATTCCAGCGTAGTGTTATAGGCATTGTATTTCGCGGAGGTGATGTCATTGTCGCCATCGTCATATTTGGACACGCCTAGCTTGATTTTATAGCTGTCAGTGATGGGATAGCTTGCAACTACATCCAGTGTTGAACCATCCAATGTTGTGCCATCGACGCTGTCTTTTTCAATGTTTTGGTAGGCTGCGGCGAGGAACAGAGAATTGAAATTTTTTGCTAGTGTTACACCGAATGTATTTTCATCCTTGTTGTCCTCTAACTCTTTATTATAAAAAGCTGCGGCAATGTAGATGAAGTCGGTTTTATAACGGATGCCCGTGTTAACGAAGTCACTGCCACCACTGCCTTTATTGCCGTCGAATTGCGCATCGGCCGAAAATAACAGGTCGCCAAACTCTTTACGATAGGTCACGAGATTATTGAGCCTGAATGGGCTCGCACTGTCATAGGCCAGAGGCGTTCCTGAGCGGTTAAAGATATCAACGGGATCGGAAATCATTTCCTGCGTGACGGCTTGTTTACCTATGGCAACGCTACCAAAAAATCCCTTTAATCCGACATAGGCTTTACGTGCATCGCCAAAGTCGCCGTCATCTTTGATATCGACCTTAAATTCCCCCTTCGCAAACCCGACTAAGCCATTGCCAAGCTGGTGTTCTGCGGCAAAGCCAATTCGCGAGTTCGCATCGCCTACATCCCACACATCGTCCGAGTTAGTGTGGGTCAGGCCGAAGGTTGGGCGTAAAGAACCATAAAAATTAAACTGGGTATCCGATGGCACTGATTGTTCATTTTCTTGCGCTTCGAGCATGGCGAGTCTCTGCTGAATTTGTTGTAATTCAGTGCGTAATTCGTCATTGGTTTCTGCTGTATTATTGGCTTGAACGGCAAAAATAGGTGTGGCAAAGCTCAGCACAAGTATGGCTGATGTAAGTTTAGACGGTTTCATTTATGTTTCCTTACATAACAACTACTCGCGTTACGCTAATGGATTTTGTTGCCTATTGAGCTGTATCGCTAGTAGTAAGGAGCTGCACTTGTGATAGTGCTGGGGAGGCGCCTAACTAAGAAAATTAGGCTTCGTAACTCAGCAGCTGACAGATAAAACCTGTCAGCTGGTTTTGGAAAGATGCAATCCTATCCATCCCGCCAAAACAGCGGGATGTTAGAGGGAGGATTAGAGTATGGTCGCGGCCATTTTGCGGCGCAGGTAAGCGATTTGCTGCATGTGCGGCAAATCTTTGGGGCAGTTATCTTGGCAGCCGAGTAGCGTCATACAGCCGAAGACGCCATCTTGATTGCCAATCACATGGTAGAAATCATCCGCGCTGCGGCTGTCTCTGCTATCCATTTCGAAGCGGGCAATTTTCATCATGCCAACCGCGCCGACAAAGGTGTCACGCATTTGTTTGGTGGCGCAGGCCGACACGCAAACGCCACATTCGACGCAGCGTTCTAGCTCATAGATCCGCGCGGCTTCTTCGGGTGGCATTGGGTTTTCGAGGCGATGAATGTCCTGATCATCGGGTCTAGGATGCAGCCACAGTTTTAAGCGTTCGGCTAATTCGCGCATAAATTTACCCGTGTTCACCGATAAGTCGCCAATCAGCTCGAAGCCAGGTAGCGGCATGAGGGTGATTTCACCATTGGGATAATTTGCCGTTAACGTGCGACAGGCAAGCGTGGGGAAACCATTGATCACCATGGCGCAACTGCCACAGATGCCCGCGCGGCAGACAAAGTCGAACTGCAGTGAAGGGTCTTGTAGCTCACGTAGTTGATTTAAGGCGATAAACACTGTCATGCCCGGTGTTTCAGTCAACTGATAACGTTCCATCTTTGGCTTGTCTTGGCCATCTTGCGGATCGTAGCGAAAGATATTAAAGCTGATTTGACGGCTCATAGTGGTTTGTTTCCTACCGGTTGGGCTGGAGTGATCGCTAAGGTATCGCTGAGGCGTTCATTAGGAGCCTGCAGGTGGCTTGGCAGCTCGTATGGCATCAGGGCTCGCTGCAGTGTGTTTCTATCGGGATCATCACCTAAGCTCGCGAGCACTTGATTGATTTCTTGTACGCGTTTTTCGGTATCTGGATGGGCGATAGTATTATCGTTACCGTAGCCACGGTATCCCGGTGGTAGCTCCATTTTCATCACATCTAGCGCTTCATAACGCAGTACTGGTTCCAGTGATTCGGCATCTGGCCAAGTTGCCAGCGTGCGGTTGAGCCAATCTTTATCGTTGCGTTGTGGGTAATCTTCCCGTGAATGGGCGCCGCGGCTTTCAGTGCGAGCCTCTGCGCCACAGGCGACGGTTAGGGCCACTTTCAACATACGGGTGACGTGTAGCGCTTCGACTAACTCAGGATTGGAGTGACGTTTTTTACATTTAAGGCCAAGATTTTTTGCCCGCAGCAGTAAGTCTTTCAAGCCTTTGATGGCTTTATCTAACTCGGGTCCATTACGGAAGATCCCGACGTAGTTCATCATGATGCGTTGCATTTCTTTCTTTATTTGGAAGGGGTTTTCTGTGCCGTTGCCTTCGACCAGTCCATCGATTTCTTGCTGCAATTTATCAATGAATTTTTGGGTCAGTGCGGTATCAATTTCTAAGTCGTTATTCTCACAAAAATCAGCGACATATTTGCCGATGATCATGCCGCCGACTACAGTTTCCGCCACCGAATTACCGCCTAAACGGTTAAAACCATGCATGTCCCAACAGGCCGCTTCTCCGACACTGAACAGCCCTTTGAGTTGTGGACTCTCGCCTGTGGCATTGGTGCGCACGCCGCCCATGGAATAATGCTGGGTAGGCCTGACGGGGATCCAATCTTTGCAAGGATCGATACCGAGGAAGTAATCACAAATCTCTTTCACTTCGCGCAGGTTGGTTTCGATATGCTCACGGCCCAGCTGCGTAATATCCAGCCACAGATGCGGGCCGTAAGGGCTTTCGACACCATTGCCTTTGCGCATGTGTTCTGTCATGCGGCGAGAAACCACATCGCGGGAGGCGAGTTCTTTTTTCTCTGGCTCGTAATCTGGCATAAAGCGATGACCGTCTTTATCGCGCAGAATACCGCCATCACCACGACAACCTTCAGTGGTAAGGATCCCCGCGGGCACTATGGCGGTAGGGTGAAACTGCACCGCTTCCATATTGCCTAAGGTGGCGACACCAGTATCGAGTGCTAACGCTTGGCCTATGCCTTCGCAGATGGTGGCATTGGTCGATATTTCATAAATCTTGCCATAACCGCCAGTGGCGATGGTGGTGGATTTGGCCACATAAGCGCACAATTCACCTGTGACTAAACAGCGGGCAATGACTCCATGGCAACGCTTACCGTCATGGATCAGCGACAGTGCTTCAATCCGTTCATGTACTGGAATGCCCATGGAGATAGCTTGGTTATCGACCGCGTACAGTAAAGAGTGGCCAGTGCCGTCTGCGGTGTAACAAGTACGCCATTTTTTAGTGCCACCAAAATCGCGGGCATTGATCAGGCCGTGAGCTTCTTCGGCCTCATTGAGCGTTACCCTTTGCGCGTTCATGATGACTTCGCGCGGGCCGGCGGAAATCCTTGACCAAGGCACGCCCCAGTTGGTGAGTTCTCGGATCGCTTTAGGTGCAACGTGGGCAAACATGCGTGCGACGTCTTGATCGCAGCCCCAGTCAGAACCTTTGACTGTGTCTTGAAAGTGAATGTCTTCGTTATCACCCATGCCTTTAACAGTATTGCCTAGGCTGGCTTGCATTCCGCCCTGTGCGGCGGCCGAATGTGAACGTTTTGCGGGAATTAACGATAGCACTAAGGTATCTAGGCCTCGTTCTTTGGTGGCAATCGCGACTCTAAGGCCTGCCAATCCTGCGCCAATGACTAATGAGTCTGTATAAATGATTTTCAAATCAGATCCTTATCTAATAATTTAGATAACATTTCATGGATTTATCATTGCGCTCCTCGGGCATAGATGCGCTGCAACTATGTATCAGAGGAGGATCCGTATGTTGTTTGTCTTGCTATACAGGCTAGGTGCGCCGATAGCGTCATGCCCATTACTGAGGAATAAACGGTTGTACTGGCAAAACTAATTCGATACCAATATTGATATAGGTCACTAGGCTTAATGTGCCTAAACACAATAAATAGACGATCAATACTTGCGCTATAGTGCGGATAAGTGGACGGTTACTACTCACACCCCACTTTAATATCACTCGGTATAAACCAACGATGCCGTGGAATAACACGATAGGTAAAAACACCACGTATAAGAGCCAAGCGTTATCGTGGTAAACCCGTTCGGCCGAAAGGTGAGGGCCAATATCAGGGTTTAAAATCATAGTGGCAAGATGGGCCGACACTAAGAAAAACAGTAAGAAACCGGTGATCATCTGCCAGAACCATGCTTGGGTATCTCTATGCTTGATAGTCGACATAAAGCCACGCATCGCTCGCCATTGACCTAATTGCACCGGAAAACGACGTAATGCGGTGGCGGCATGTATTGCAACAATCACGAGCATAATGACTGAAATGATCTGGGTCACGATGGGGAAGCCATGACCCGTCGAGCTAAACATACTGCCTTCTAAGAATTGCACCATGTGAAAGAAGGTTTCTTTACCAAATAAAATGCTCGCCTCGAAATGCATATGAAATAAGAGGAAAATACCTAATATAAGTCCTGTCACACTTTGTAAGCAGTCTGCTTTAGCCGACCAAGCTTGGCCAAATGGTCCGCCGTTAATGGCGGTAGGAACACGCGTTTTTGCTGACATTAATTCACCTCTTACTCGATTTGCTATGGCGTGAATGTACCTGCATCACGCCAAAACAAAGTCTATAGATACAGATTAAAAGAAGAGGGTTAATCCATTTGTAGGCATTAGCCCTGAGAGCACTTAGGGTAAAATTGAGCTACAGCATCATGCCGCCAAACAGGAAGGCCAATGCCACACTGGTGGCAATCGTCACAACGCCAGGGACCAGGAACGGATGGTTAAATACCGCCTTACCAATCCGAGTCGAGCCGGTATCATCCATCTCGACCGCAGCCAGTAGCGTGGGGTAAGTCGGTAATACAAACAGCGCGCTGACGGCGGCGAAAGAGGCTACGGCAGTTAAAGGACTTACGCCAATCGCTAAGGCTGCGGGCATCAGCGCCTTCGTTGTCGCGCCTTGGGAGTAGAGCAGCATGGAGGCAAAGAATAAGGTTACCGATAATAACCAAGGCTGACTTTGCAGTAAGGTGCCGGCAAGATCTTTGATTTCCTCGATATGATTCGACACTAAGGTATCGCCTAACCAAGCCACACCTAATACACAGACACAGGCTGACATGCCTGACTTGAAGGTGGCCGCGTTAGAGATTTCGCTTGCGTCTAACTTACAGAAAATCGTAATAGCGGCAGCTGCCGTAAGCATCAGCACCATAATTGCTGCGTCGCGTGGCAATACAGGGTCAACAATCAAACCGACTTTGTCAGATATCGCAGTGGCATAGGCCATGACAGCCGCAATCGCCAGTAAGAAAATCATCACAGATCGTTTCGCGCCGGCTTTAATTTCGATTTGAGTTGTACCGCGTGTTTTGACTAAACCTTTGGCTAAGCGTTCTTGATAGACAGGATCATCGGCCAGTTCTTTGCCCATTAAGTTGGCAACAACGGCTCCGACCATGCAGGCGAGGAAAGTTGAGGGAATACAAACGGCTAACAGTACTAAATAATCTACGCCAAACGGCTCTAAGATGCCTGAGAAGAACACGACAGCCGCTGAAATCGGTGAGGCGGTAATGGCGACTTGAGATGCGACAACGGCAATAGATAAGGGACGAGAGGGGCGAATGCCTTGCTCTTTTGCGACTTCGGCAATAACAGGTAAGGTGGAGAATGCTGTGTGGCCTGTACCCGCAAAAAGTGTCATGAAATAGGTGACGACAGGGGCCAGAAAGGTGATTTGTTTGGGATGCTTACGTAATAATTTTTCTGCCAGTGAGACTAAATAATCCATCCCTCCAGACACTTGCATGGCCGCAATCGCGGTGATAACTGACATAATGATGAGGATCACGTCAATCGGGATATTGCCCGGTTTGAGTCCCATCCCCGCGGTCAGTATCAGTACCCCGACACCGCCAGCGAAGCCGACTCCCATGCTACCCATCCTTGCACCAAGGTAAATAGCCCCGAGGACGATAATTATCTCTAATATAATCATAGTGTTAACTCTATTTTATTTTTAATTTCAATAGCCTGCGCATATTCACTCTGCGCAGGCTTATTCTTGAATCATCGAGTTGTGGGCTGGGGAAGCCTCCCCAGCCCCACTGAGTTACACTTTGGCTTTGCTGGTGTTGCGTTTAGCCTGATATTTAGGATTCATCAGGTTTTCAACTGAGAGAATGTCATCGAGTTCTTCAACCGTTAACAAACCGCGTTCGAGTACCACTTCACGGACATTTTTACCCGTTTGGGCGCAAATCTTGCCTATGATGTCACCTTCATGGTGGCCGATGATTGGGTTAAGGTAGGTCACGATCCCGATAGAGTTCATCACATGGGCCATGCAGATCTCTGGATTGGCTGTGATACCTTCAACGCATTTTTCACGCAGGGAGATACAGGCATTGCCCATCAAACTGAGCGACTCAAACATCGCCTGTCCAATCACAGGTTCCATTACGTTAAGCTGTAATTGGCCAGCTTCGGCAGCCATAGTGATAGTGATATCGTTGCCGACAATCTTAAAGGCAACCTGATTGACGACCTCAGGGATCACAGGGTTAACCTTGGCTGGCATGATGGAGGAACCCGCTTGCAGCTCAGGAAGATTAATCTCCTTCAGACCTGTACGTGGACCCGATGAAAGTAAGCGTAGGTCGTTACAAATCTTGGACATTTTAATCGCCATACGCTTAATTGCACTGTGCAGCATAACGTAGGCACCACAATCGGATGTCGCTTCGATTAAATCTTCCGCTGGCACATAGGCGCGGCCAGTAATGTCTGCCAGATACTTAATGGCTAATGCGGAATAACCGACAGGCGTATTGAGCCCTGTACCAATGGCGGTTGCGCCTAAGTTCACTTCTAACAACAGCTCTTGGCAACGCTTGATGGACTTAATTTCTTCTCGCAATGTAACAGCAAAGGCATGAAACTCTTGGCCTAAGGTCATAGGCACGGCATCTTGCAATTGAGTGCGGCCCATTTTTAAGACGGTTTTAAACTCTGTGGCTTTAGTGTCGAAAGCGCTGATAAGGTCGGTTAATGCATCTAACAGAATATCGGTACTGTTGATGACCGCAATACGGAAACCTGTTGGATAGGCATCGTTAGTCGATTGGCATTTATTGACATGGTCATTAGGAT
Source organism: Shewanella sp. SM21 (assembly GCF_025654335.1). NCBI lineage: Bacteria > Pseudomonadati > Pseudomonadota > Gammaproteobacteria > Alteromonadales > Shewanellaceae > Shewanella > Shewanella sp. SM21. The sequence goes on along the minus strand of NZ_JAKKRL010000016.1, from coordinate 57,234 downwards.
TGATGACATCGTAACGGCCTTTTTCTAGCCCCATGATCTCCAGTGCAACGTTGGCTAATACCTCATTGGTATTCATGTTGACTGAAGTGCCTGCGCCTCCTTGATAAACATCGACCGGAAATTGATCAACAAATCGACCCGTTGTGAGTATTAGATCGCACGCTTCAATAATTTTGTCAGCGATTTCAGGACTTACAGCGCCTAATTCACTGTTAGCCATGGCAGCGGCTTTTTTTGTTAGCATCATGCCACGGACTAATTCAGGTACATCGGAAATTTTTTGATTACTCAGCTTAAAGTTTTCGATGGCACGCAATGTATGTATGCCATAATAAAATTCATTGGAAACTTCTTTCGTGCCCAATAAATCTTCTTCGATCCGTACGCTATTAGTATCTTTCATTTCGATCCTATTAAATCCAATTAATAGTAAGATATATCTCCGAGTATTGAGTTGTGGATGTGTACAATAAGTATACGTAACACATCAAGAATAACTCATCGAAAACATGAAGGAGAATCGTCTCCTTGACTATCGAAGTAGATCTTAACGCTTTGGCAATAACAGGATTAGGATGGTGATCACTTAACTGTTTGAAATAGTGTATTTCTTTTGTTTCTTAGATAAGTCTCTCAACTCGGATCACTAGTGTGAGCCATTACTTTTTGATGCAAATTAGCTATAGATTTGTTATTCGTTAACCAATCGGCGACATATTTATTCAAGTGTTTTTAAATTTAAATAAACCATACGATATTTAATTGTCACTGCGTCAATAGCGAATAATCATTGATTAGTTAAATCTACTCAATAATAAATGCATGGTGCTTTCCTTAAAGTTTAAATAATCAATTAGATAACGCTAAATCTGTTATTTCATTTTAGTGAGAGCTATCACAGTGAGGCTTAGACAATAGTGCACACTGTGGGCGTTTATTATTAATCAAAGGATGTAAGCATGAATTTTCCAATGCGTAAGCTTTTGCTCTCGGTCACTTTAGGGTTATTTCTCTCCTCCGCGGCGCAGGCGCTTCCACTGGTACGTATTATTGCTACGGGTGGCACTATTGCGGGAGTCGGACAATCGGCTACTGAGTCTAACTATCAGGCTGGTGAAGTGGGCATTAGTAGCTTAATTGCGGCCGTGCCTGAAATGAAACAACTTGCCGATATTCAAGGTGAGCAACTGGTTAAAATCGGTTCGCAGGACATGAACGATAAAGTTTGGCTAGCCTTAGCCAAGCGCATCAATCTGCTATTGGCTGATAAAGATGTCGACGGTATCGTCATTACCCATGGTACTGATACCTTAGAGGAAACGGCGTATTTTTTAAATCTCACCATCAAGAGCGATAAGCCTGTAGTACTGGTTGGGGCAATGCGTCCATCAACTGCCATGAGTGCCGATGGCCCGATGAATTTGTTTAACGCAGTCGCGACCGCCGCTAACCTCGAATCTAAAGGTCGAGGCGTGTTGGTGGTGATGAACGATACCGTATTGAATGCCCGCGATGTGACTAAGACTAACACTACAGGTGTACACACTTTTGCCGCGCCTAACTTTGGCCCGCTTGGCGTTATCCATAACAGCAAGATTGAATACATGGGCAAAACTGAGCGTCAACATACAAGGCAAACGCCTTTTGATGTTAGCAAACTCGACAAGTTGCCACAGGTAGGGATTGTCTACAACTATGCTAATGCCAGCGATTTACCTGTTAAAGCTATGGTTGAAGCGGGTTTTGATGGCATAGTCAGCGCCGGTGTAGGTAATGGTAATATTTACCACTCAATATTTGACACCTTAGCTAAGGCGAGTCAAAAAGGCACCATAGTCGTTCGCTCTAGCCGAGTGCCCACAGGCGCAACCACGCTTGATGCCGAGATAGACGATGCTAAATATGGCTTTATCGCCGCAGGTAATCTTAACCCGCAAAAAGCCCGCATTTTACTGATGCTGTCCTTAACGCAAAGCAAAGATCCACAACAGATCCAACGTTGGTTTCAACAGTTTTAAGATTCAACTGCGTGATAAAACAAAAGCCCTGCGAATATTCGTAGGGCTTTTGCATTAATGGCTTACCTGTGAAGTGGTTTTTTCACGAGGCCATGAGCCGAAATATCTAAACTTTGGTGTGATTTTTAAAGCCAAAATTGTGAGGGTTCAACTCAGATTTTCAATCAAGATATTGCTCTATTACTAGATTGGCGAAAAGGCTTCGCCAATTAAGCACTCAATATCTCGCAAATATATGCATACCATTCCACAGTAACCATTAAATCCACAGCTGTTTCAGCTTCCTTCCTCGCTCATTATTTTTCGGCATATTCTGACTATATATCAAGGCGATAAACTATTTTTAGTACGGCATAAGGTATTGATTTTGTGACTTAAAGTGCTTTAGGTACTATAGTGAAAGCTTATTTTATCTGAAACATAGGTGAGCGCTTCCTAGGTTTCTTGTTTGATTTTGGGGGCAAAGTGCGAATTTTAATGAACAATTTCAAGGTAATTAGTTTTGTGCGTCAGTGGTTACTGCTGGCGCTTTTGAGTATGGCGTTGCCACTGCAGGCGAGTGAAGATCCGCTGTGGATGGGAACGACAGGCTTGCCTATGAGTGAGCGGATCCATACCGGTGAACTTGCCAATGGTATGCGTTATTTATTGGTTAGCAATAAGACGCCGGAGCAGGCGGTCATAGTGCGGATGCGGGTGGATGTAGGCTCTTTGGTCGAGTCTGATGCCGAGCAAGGATTAGTGCACTTTCTTGAGCATATGGCCTTTAATGGCTCGACCGGATTGGCGGCGGGGGAGATGATGCCGACATTGCAGCGCCTTGGCCTGAGTTTTGGCGCCGATACCAATGCTGTGACTGAGTTTCAGCAGACGGTTTATCAATTCAACTTGCCAAGTAATAGCCAAGATAAAATCGATACGGCTTTGTTTTTAATGCGAGAAATTGGCAGTAATCTATTACTTGACCCAGCGCTAATTGAACGTGAAAAAGCGGTGGTGTTGTCTGAGCTGCGTGAACGTAGCGGTGCGGATCTTGAGAATTACCGTAACCAATTACAGTTTTTAATGCCAAACACATTGTTGTCAAAGCGCTTCCCTGTGGGGGAGGCGAACAGTATCAGTAATGCCAATCGCGAGGCGTTGCTGTCTTTATATCAGCGTTTTTATACGCCCTCACGCACCACTTTAATTGTGGTGGGTGATATCGAGGTCGCCGCGGTAGAACAAAAGATAAAACAACAGTTTGCCAGTTGGAAGGCCGCGCCTTTGGCCGCTAAAACCAAGGAACAAGCTATTGGTACTGTCGCAGAGCGCCAAAGTGTCGATGCGGCGGCATTTTTTGATCCAAGTCTGTCAACGTCAGTTTCCCTTGGCATGCTAAAACCCATCTCAGCGATTACCGATAGCCCTGCTGTGCGGGAGCAGGAAATGTTGCTCGAGCTTGCCCACGGCATCTTGTATCGCCGTATGGAGTCGCAATTACTGCATAGCCAAGGTTTATATGGTGTAAACCTGCAGGTTGGACCGCAGTTTGATATTGCCTATGGCACACAAATGAGCCTAGGTACGCAGGAAAATAACTGGCAAGAGGGAATCGCACTCTTGGAGAAAACCCTGCGTCAAGCAAAAGAGTTTGGTTTTAGCCAACAGGAAATTGACCAGCAAATCAAACGTATGCATAAGGGATATCAGCTAAGTGTCGCGGGTAGCAGTACCATTCACAGTGTGAATATTGCCGAGAGTCTAGTGTATTCGGTGGCGGGCAATCGCGTCCCTGTCGAACCCGATTGGCAGCTCGCATTTTTTGAAAAAATAATGCCAACAGTGACACCGCAAAAGCTAAGCCAAGTGTTTAATCAAACATGGAACGCCACGCCGTATTTGTATCTGACCAGCAATAAGCCCATTGAAAATGCTGAAAAACAGCTTATCGCCAGCTACGAGAAAAGCCGTAAACAAGCGGTGAGCGCACCAGCAATCAAGGCGATTGATGAGTTTGCTTATACTCAGTTTGGTGAGCAAGGCAAGTTAGTGGCTGACAGTCGCGATAAGGAAACGGGGATTCGTCAACTGCAATTTGCCAATGGCGTGCGCCTTAATCTTAAGCCTACCAACTTTAACAAAGGCACCACATTGGTCAGCCTAAACATTGGCTTTGGTGAAGTGCCATTCCCTGAGTTGGATGGTTTGTCTTATCTGTTTAACAGTGCGTTTGTGCAGGGTGGGCTCAAGGCCCATGATTATGACAGTCTGCAGGATATTTTTGCTGGGCAAGATATTTCCATCAACTTAGGTCTGCGTGAGCAAAGTTTTGGCGGCGAGATTAGCACTAATGCCGCAGAGCTTCGTACGCAGCTTGGCTTAATGACGGCTTATTTAATTGAGCCGGGTATGGATAAGCAGGCTGAGCAATTGTTTCGAGAACAAGTGATTGCCGAGCAACAAAGTATTCATAGCAACCCACAATCTGAGTTTTCTAATCAGTTTGCCCGTATCTCCCATAATGGTGATAAACGCTATGGTTATGGTGAGCCTGAAGAAATTCTCAAACGTCACTTTGGAGAATTAGCGCCGAGTTTCCATTCGGCCGTCGAGCAAGGGGCGATTGAACTCGCTATTGTGGGCGATTTTGATGAAGCGAGTGCCATTGCTGCTGTGGCTGAAACGCTTGGCGCCATTAAGCGTAGCCCTATTGCTATTGCTAATGCTCAGTCGATAGTACCTGTGTTTCCGAAAGTGCCCGTTCAGAAAACATTAACGCATTATGGTCAACTGGATATGGCGGCACTTGCCATGGTGTGGCCTACAACGGACATGACTCACTTGAGTCAACACGCGGGATTGGGTCTGCTGGAGCAAGTGCTAAGCATTCTATTAACGGAAAACGTGAGGGAGAAAGCGGGTGCGAGTTATTCGCCATCGGCCTTTTCTTATAACGATTTCAATGCCAGCGGTTATGGTTACTTAGGTTTGTTTAGCGTGACGACTCAAGCCATGTTGCCAACGGTTGCCGAGTATTTCACCGCCGCAGTTAAGCAAGTTAAAGCGCCTTCGGGGATCAGTGAGGACTTACTTAATCGAGCCCGCCAACCTGTGCTTGAGTGGATGCAAGCTGCGCCGCAAACCAATGGTTTTTGGTTAGATCTCACCTCAACTGCCCAGAGTCATCCTGGTCGTTTTGCTGCCTTTAAACAAAGGCAAGCGTTAGCGCAGCAGATGACAGTTGCAGAACTTAATAAATTGGCGCAGCAATATCTACAAGACGATAGCAGTTTAATGATCCAAGTTCTGCCTGCACCGCCAGAACCTCAGCAATGAGTGTTGGGCTCATAGAATAGTAGACTGATCATTCACCGACATATCCCCTGTGGTCGCAAACCGCAGGGGATATTTTTCTACCTCTTTCCTCCTCTATCTTCTTTTACCAACTTTTCTTCCACGTTCGTGGTGTTATGTCCTCCCATAGGTCGTCAATGGAAATACCTGTTGTCGAAAATACCACTCACAGATCTGCGCGAGTGAAACTAGGCTAGGCGCAACTTATGTGTGAGATGGCTAACGGGGTGAGTTATATGTTTCGATATCTATTGTGCAGTTTTTGTCTAGTGCTTTTGTACCCGACAGGGATAGATATGTACTTGGTCGGTTTGCCGCAAATTGCGCAGGATTTAGGGGCGAGTGAGGCGCAGCTGCATATTGCTTTTTCTGTGTATCTTGCGGGAATGGCAACCACTATGCTGTTTGCGGGGAGCTTAGCCGATAGGATTGGGCGTAAACCCATTACCTTGTTTGGCGCATTGCTGTTTGCTATTGCCTCTTACTTTGCCGGTAGTGCGCAAACCAGTGATCTCTTTTTAATGGCACGCTTTGCACAAGGCATTGGTGCGGGTTCTTGCTATGTTGTGGCTTTTGCGATTTTGCGTGATGTATTAGACGATAAGCGCCGAGCAAAAGTGCTCTCTATGGTCAATGGCGTGACTTGCATTATCCCAGTGATAGCACCTGTGATAGGCCATTTAATTATGCTTAAATTCCCATGGCCTAGCCTATTTAACACTATGGCGGGGATGGGATTAATGGTATTAACCCTGTGTATTTTTGTATTGCGCGAAACCTATCCTAAACCGCAATTTCACACCACAGTTGAGTCGGGTGGATATAAAGAATCCTTTAAACAGCGGTTTTTTCTCAGTCGCGTGGTGATAACGACTTTAGGTGTTACCACGATTTTAAGCTATGTAAATGTCTCTCCCATGTTGATCATGGGGCAGATGGGGTTTGACCGTGGGCAATATTCCAATACCATGGCAATGATGGCATTGGTGAGTATGTTAGCCTCATTTTCGACGCCCTTTTTGCTTAACCTGTTTAAAGAAAAATCGTTAATCTTGTTCTCTCAGACATTATTTGTCGCAGCGGCATTGGTGTTTATCTTGACTCAATTGGGCGGGGTTAGTCAGTCATTCAACCTGTTAGGTTTTGCTTTTGTTTGTTCCGGCTTTTCGATTGGATTTGGGGTCACCATGAGTCAGGCGCTGAGTCCATTTGTTACTCGTGCTGGAGTTGCCAGCTCGTTACTGGGAATTGCCCAAGTGTGTACTTCAGCTTTATATATTTGGGTGATGGGTCTGCTCGAAGTGAGTGCGATTAATATATTATTAGTGATCCTCGCTGTCGGTGCGCTGGTGAGCATTACACTGATCTTAGCGGTTCCTAAATTGCCGGAAATTGTACTTAATGACCAAATCCCTGAGTCGGCTCGATCTTAACTTATTGTTTATTTTGCAGCTTTTATTACAGGAGCGGAGTGTCTCTAAGACTGCCAAAAAGCTCAATGTCACGCCATCCACTGTGAGTAAGTCGCTGGCCAAATTACGGGATTGGTTTGACGATCCCTTATTTGTCAAAACGCCGCAGGGATTTCAGTTAACGCCATTGGCTCACGGTATGGAGCAGGAGTTATCCGAATGGTTGCAAATGGGTAAGCAACTGATGGCTAAGCGCGGTGACGAGATGACCAAAGGGCTCACCTTCGAGTTAATGCTTGAGTCGCCTTTGTTGCTTATCATGCTTAATGAGCTGACTCAGGCCATTTATACTCAATACCCTGATGCAAAGGTGAAGGTACGAAATTGGGATTACGATTCACTCGAAGCGATTGTGCGTGGTGAAGCTGATATGGGGTTTACCGGCCGAGAAAGTCATCCACGTTCCAAGGAATCCCTTGATTTATTACCCTATTTTATCGATTTTGAGGTTTTATTTACCGATCTTCCTCAGGTGTATTTGCGCCGCGATCATCCCGCCTTGCAGGAAGAGTGGAATATAGACACTTTCTTAAAATACTCGCATATCAATATCTTGTGGGAAAAGAGCGAAACCTGGGCCTTAGATGATGTGCTTATCGAGCTTGGTCTGAGTCGTAATATTGTGCTGACCTTGGCCAGTTTTGAGCAGTCACTGTTTGTCGCGGCAGAGCCTCACCACAACATGATGGCAATTGCGCCACAATATTGCGAACAATATGCTTGCCAATTACACCCTGACTTAGTCAGTCGCCCCATCCCGTTAAGCGACGAATATCTTGATAAACTCGCCATTCCTTTTACCTTGATTTGGCATAAGAGAAACAGCCACAACCCCAAAATCACTTGGCTGCGAAACAAGATAAAAGCCATTTATCAACAGCATGATTAAGGCTGTTATTTACTGCATTAACTTGTTTGGGTAATACCCAATTGCTGACAAATATGTTGGATACAAAGTTCTCGTTGTTGGCACCATAGCCCGTAGCTGACGGGGATAAGTTTAATGCCCGCGCGCTGTAAGAGTTTATACAGTTCAATATCGAAAAAGTCCGCCCAAGGTCCTGGGTAACCGATTAAATCTATTGCTAAATATTGGTTACCATAGCGACATAAAATATCCAGTTCTAGCCCCGCCATATGGTAGGCGCGCCAGACTGTTATGCCTTTTGCTTCAATCGCCTGCGCCACCGACTGGCCGAAGCTATCGAGGGCATCGACATAATTGTGCGCCGCTTGAAATTGGCCCGCCGATGCTAAGTAAGTTGCCAGTAAATTATTGTTGGGGAGCTCATGCGCTTGTACCGATAAAAATAGCCACTGCATTTGTTTAGCGCGGGTGATCGCGACATTGAACATATCGGCTCGATTTAAATACACAGCGGCGCGGCTGTCGTTGGCCGTAATGCTAAACGACAGCAGCATAATATCGCGCTCTTCCCCTTGAAAACCAAAGGGCGTGGCAATCCGTAATTGGTGACGCTCGAGCTGTTGTGCGCTAAAGCGTGCGAGGATCTGCTGGGATAAATACTCCGTCTGATTGCGAAAACAGGAGAGTACACCAATACTGGAAGGCACTAATACATTCTCTTGTTCATCAATCAGTTGAGCTAACTTTTGAATTAATGCCTCAGCTTCTATGGCGTTAATTCCCTTACTATCACGGCTGCCAGTAACGTGGACTCGGTGTAAGTGCCCTGAACTTGTGCAAGGTCTGTGCTGCATAATCTTCAGCATGCCTTGATAAAACTGCTGATTACTAAATTGGATCAGCTCAGGTTTACTCCGAAAATGCTCATTTAAAAATACCACTTGGGATTGGCTCGCGAGGGATTGTGATACTAAGTCGAGGATACTGGCATCACGGTAGCTCATTAGGCCGCGGCAATCTGGGGCAAGTCCGAGTTGAGTCTGGATTTGGGTTTGTTTTGCGCGGGATAAAAACGAGAAATGGCGCAGTTGTTTACTATCGCCCACCACCAATGCCGCCTTTGCTCGCTGCAAGGCGGGTAAACATGCGGCAATATTGGCTTGGGTGGCTTCATCAATAATTACTAAATCAAACATTTGCTGCTCCATAGGGAGCACTTTATGTAAGCTGGCAAGGCTAGATAACCAAATGGGAAAGGTTTGTTTTAAGGCATCAAAATCCGTCTTGTAGAAGCCGTCGAGTTGCTTAGCGGACTGCCGAGCGCGTAACGCACTGGCAAAACTCACCAATGTACTGCGCTTATTTTTGAGTAATTGGTTTAATCGATAGTGAGTGGCCAATTGTAAGTATTTGAGGCTTAAGTCTTCTTTTTGCGCGATGAGGGCCGTTAATTTATCGAGTTCATTCCATTGCTGGGCAAACCTTTTTATACTTGCATGGTAAGCCCAGTTGTAAAATCCTAAGCGCCAACGGGATTGTCCTTGTTGTAAGGTCGCCAGTTTTTGGCCGCGACGTATGGCATGGCGACAATGACGTATAAAGCCCGCTTCCATCTTGACTTGCTGACGAGTCACAGTATTAAGTTGTTGTTTTGCATTGAGTAGCAACCTATCCGAGACGGCTTCATCAGATGCAGGGTGCTGACCATGGAGCATTTCATCAATCTGGTTTTTAAGGACTTTTATAAACTGCGGCGAGCCTGCTCGAATAAGACTGCTCCCAAGCTGGAACTGTTGCTGTAACTTGTCGGCAATCACATCAACAGCAACATCGGTATGGGCGACGATAAGTACCGATTTACCCCTTAATACCTGCTCCGCCGCCACAGTGGCTATGGTGTAACTCTTACCTGTTCCCGGTGGGCCTGAGATCTGCCCCAAAGTATGATTGGCCGCAATCTTTAAGGCCTGAATTTGCGCGCGGCTTAACAGCCCTGGAAGATAAGCCTCTTGCGTGTTTACACTGGCGCTTATTGATGTTGTTTGTTGTGTTTCTGCGAATAGCGCTTTAAGCGGTGCTGATGGTTCAGGCGCTGTCATTAGTTTGTCGAGTTCGTGCAAAATGCCGCGGCTTGCGATCGAACGTTCTGCCAAAATGATTTGGCTTCGACTGACAAGAAACTGCCCACGTTTACGGCATAAGCTAGTGAATTCAGCCTCATCGATCAGCTTGGGAAAATGCAATAAATGACTGGTATCGACATCGGCTTGGCCCGCCCGCAGCCAAGATATCCAGCCACTGACATCCGTTGGATTATCGCGTAAATCTTGGCTTAGGCTATGTCCTTCAACGACTAATTTTTCTAATAGAGCTTCATTGATAGTGAATGGTCCGCTGCCAGCTAGAGTGTTATTGCTCTCTAGGTAGAGATTATCGCCGTCAGCCTGTAATTGGCATTCGCGATAAAGGAGTGGTGTCACGACTTTTCGTTTTTCGCCATTAAGGTCGACTGTGCCGCAGAAAAACAGACAGCAGTGCAATAATACCTTTTCGCGTAAATACAAAGCGCTACGTGCTAGTAATGCACTGGCGGGAGCAAATGGCACTGGCAAGCGGGGTAGGAAGCCACTGCTTAACTCGTCTTCATGTTGGAGTAATAGCTGATCTTGCTCGGCAAGCTTGTGGCTAGACCAGAGATTGATTTCAGCACTATCGTGTTGAAAACATTGTTTGTAGTAGTTGAGAATCCCTTGCAAATCCTATCCATCCCAAAGGCTTAATTGGCGATGCGAGAGTAACCTAATCGCATTAGTCGAACAAGGTTTGTACCGTCTGAAGATAGTTTATCCATAGTCGCTTTAAGCCTAAAAGAGAGGTGTTCGATAGAACAGTCATTTTCCACTGGAGCAGAATTTTTGAGAGTCGAGCAAAAGTATCAGCAGCCGCATTTGTATCAATTAAGGGCCTGAAAAGTGTGGTTTGTATCACTTTTTGGTGTGTTATTGAAATGTTTGTTAAGTGTTTGAGTTTGTAAAATATTTGTTTTTGTTTTTAGTGGAAATTGCCATTGTTGTCATTGTATAACTGCGTAGATTGAACTGAATTTTTGTCTGCTAATGAGGGAAACAATGATAAAAAGTAAGCTAAAGGGATTCGCTGCGGTGGCTGTTGCCTGTTTAGCGGTAACGGCATGTGGCTCAGATGATAATAATGAAGAGGGCACAGATCAAAATGCCACCTATGTGCAATTCTATAATGCTTCAGCTGGAAGCACTGCTACTGCACTCAAAGTTGCCGATAAAACCTATGAAAGTGTGATCTATGGGGACACTATGCCGCGATTTACGTCGACGGCTGGCGTAACTGCGATTGAAGTGATGGCTAAGGATGCCTCTGATAAAGATATCTCTATTTATAAAGAAAATATCGATTTGAAAGTTGCAACGGACCATTTCTTTGTATTACATGGTGATTTTACCGAACCTAAATTACTTAATATCAACTATTCTCGCACTGAACTCGATAAGCTCAACGAAGTGGCTGAAAACAGTAAAATGCAGCTCTTGATTGCCAATACTGCTGTACATGCCCAAGCCTTTGACGCTTATGTTTCTAAGTCGACCCAAACCTTTGCCGATGCCGTGATGTTAGGCAGTGTGGCCTACGGTGAAGTGTCGCAGCCACAAGTGATGGATACGGGTGAATATAAGGTTTACCTCGCACCAGCGGGAACAACCAATGTTTCTTATACAACTGCGAACATTAAATTCAGTTCTAAGGTGCCTTATAAGCTGATCATCCGTGAAGGTTTTGGTGCTTCGGATTCAAAAATCACCTTGGACAGTGTCGATTCAACCACCAATGTTCGCAATCATGTAGCATTAGAAGCGAGTGTCGATTATCGCGTCTTTAACGGTTTAGGTTCGCACATTATCGATGTGAAAGTGGCTAGCAGTAAGCAAGATACTCTGTTTAGCGAAGTGCCATCTTTTGGGGTGACTAGCTATCAAGGTGCTGAGTTTAATGATTTTGGTGTGAGTGTGTTCGACCACAGTACGCAAAATAAATTGCTCGATAACGTGTTGATCACCCTTAACCAAGATGAGATTAAAACCATCTTCATCTATGAGCAAACGACCGAGCAGGGCAGCCAAGTGAAGGCGATGGAGATGAAGCAAACTAAGACGCCAAGTCCCTATAGCTTTAAGTTCGACATTGTGAGTTTTGCCGATAAAAGCAATCTAACCGTGTATTTCTTAAAGGCAAATGACACGATTGAAACGGCTGTAAATAAGATCACCGCAGTCAATCCTGCGAGCCCTCAGTCAGTGACTGTGCCAGCTGGCGAATATTCTATTAAGGTTATCGCTGTGGAAAACGGTACTAAAACCGTTGTCTATGCATCCGATTTAATGGATTTCAGCAATGAAGATAATGTGACTATGGTGCTGAATAAAGATCCTTCTACTAGCTTTGGTTATAACTTGATTAAGATCTAACCGCTAAGGTGAGTGAACGGCTCTAATAAAACAGCGCTACTTAGGTAGCGCTTTTTTTTGGCTGTTTTTTTGTGCTCGTTTTAGTGGGCTTAGTAGATTGAGCATTATTGTCTTAGCATTCACTTTTTATTGATTGTGGCTGCGGGGTTAATGTAGGCTGATCGGCAAAAATTAAGCCGAGCATTGCTGTGGTGTGAATAAGCTGTGATGTGAATAACGCGAGCAATATAGGAAAAGGAGTTCACTGTGATGAGTAAAGGATTTAAAGACGGTCATTTCCAAATTGGTGAAGGCAGTATTAGCGGTACTATAGCGTGTATGTTAGCGATATTATCGTTTCTGGGCGTATTGGCGTTTCATTTTCCCGAATATCTCACCACTCCTGAATTACGTCAAAGCTATAGTGTCGATGTTATTCGCAGCTTAATATTTGTCGCCTTAGTGGTGTCGGGCAGTTTAGGTTTATTGAATTTTATTCGAAATAAAAATAAGCGTTTCGGCTTTGTGGCTTGGGTATTTGTGAGTTTAGCGATTGCCTTTGGTGGTCATCAAGTTGAGGTCGAGCCTTTTGCTAATCATAAGGTCTCACTGGGTTTAGATTGGTTTATTTTAGACTTATTAGGCTCAACCTTAATTTTCATTTTTATCGAGAAATGGCTACCCCATAAACCAGAACAAGCAATATTGAGACCCGAGTGGCAAGGGGATTTAAACCATTTTTTGGTGAATCACTTAGCGATTGGATTTGTATTATTGGTGGCAAACCAATTTGTGCAGTCGACCTTTTCTTGGGCTATTTCCAGCACAGTGCAAAGCTTTATCGCGGGTCTTCCCTTTGTGTTGCAACTGTTGTTGATTTTATTGGTCGCCGATTTAATGCAATATGCGGCGCACCGTGCCTACCATGAAATTCCTTTCCTGTGGCGCTTCCATTCGGTGCACCATAGCGCGAAACATTTAGATTGGTTGGCTGGTTCAAGGCAACATATGTTTGAGTTGATTGCTACCCGTTGTTTAGTGCTCACGCCGATTTTTATCTTGGGATTCTCCAAAGACATCATCAGTATTTATGTGATTATCGTTGGGGTGCAGGCGGTCTTTAATCATGCCAATGTGCAGGTTAACTTTGGCTGGCTACGTTACTTAATTGTCAGTCCGCAATTCCACCATTGGCACCATGCTTCTGATAAGGCGGCAATCGACCGTAACTATGCTGCCCATTTTTCTTTTTTAGATTACCTATTTGGGACTGCAGTTCGAGGTCAGAAAGAGTGGCCAGAGCAATATGGTGTCGTGGGCGATTACATGCCTGTTGGCATGTTTAAGCAGCAATTGTATCCCCTTGGTTTAGCGAAGAAAGACACAAAATAATGGCGTGCAATTAGAATGGTTTGTTTTGGAATGATTGTCTGGGAGTATTGATTAGGTCAACTGAGTAGTGGCGGTTAACTCTGACACTGGATAGAAATAAGCCCAACACAGCGCTTGGGAACCGCGCTTTGTTGGGCTTATTGCCGTTCAAACTACAATCGTTATTCGGAAATTTTCAGTTCTTGGCCTGGCTTAATAATGCTTTTACCATTGAGTTGGTTCCACTTCATTAAATCGGCCAGTTTAACCTTATTCTTACGGGCGATTTTATCCAGCGAATCACCAGATTTCACCTTGTAAGTGGTCGCTTTTACTGCAGGTTTATCGGTCGATGTTGAGGTAGTCGCTTTAGCTTTGGTCGACGACTTATTGCCCACTTTTTTATCTGTCTTCGCCTTGGCTTTAGTGGGTTCAGGCTCATTATCATTGCCCGCCATTGGCGTTAACAGTGTGAGCTCTTGGCCGATTTTTAGGCGGTCAGATGTCAGATTGTTGGCCTGTTTTAATGCTTTCACTGACATATCAAACTTGGCTGCGATTGTGCCTAGGCTGTCACCAGATTTGACGATATAGCTTTGGCTGTCATAGCGTTTTTGAGCGTAGAGCTTGTCCTGATTTTCCTGATAATGACCTATGTTTTCCAGCGGTAAGGCGATTTGATATTTGCCTTTGCTGGGGATTACACCTTGGCGAAAGCCTGGGTTATAGGTTTTAAATTCTGCTTTGCTAAGTCCTGCTGCATTAGCAATCTGGCCAATATCTACGCCATTAGGTGCTGGCACTCTTTCCAAGAAAGGGCGGTTAGCAATAGGGGGGACTTTTAAACCGTAGTGGTTGGGATTTCGAATAATCTGAATAAATGCCAGCCACTTAGGGACTGTTTGTACTCGCTTAGCGGGGATGCCCAGTGACCAAAAGTCCGTAGGTTTACCCTTGGCTTTGTTTTTATCAATGGCGGCTTTGATCACTAGCTCACCGGTATTGTAGGCGGCGACGGCGTTGATCCAGTCTTTGTCTAAGGTGTCGTATAGGTGCTGTAGATAGTCAAGCACTGCATCGGTTGAGGCCAGCGCATCTTTACGACCATCGTAGGCAGAATTCACTGTTAAGCCAAAATTACGTCCAGTAGCAGGGATCATTTGCCACAGTCCTGCGGGGCCGTTAGCTTGTGCTAAAGGGTTATAGCCACTTTCGACTATGGGCAATAACGCCAATTCTAATGGCATGTTACGCGCTTCTAGCTGGCTGACTATGTAATACAAAAATGGCTCGGCGCGATCGCCAACCTGATTCATAAATTTTTGTTTATCATCGAAAAAGTTACGCTGTTTACGTACTTCGGCATCATCATGGACGTCAATGGTATTGGCGTGTTGGATCTTTTCCCATACATCGCTGTACTGCTCAACCACTTCGGGTGGTGTTTGATGCTGTTGTGGCGAGTGGTGGTTATCATTACTGACATCACTTGCTGTGGCATTGAATTCAGTGGTTGATGGGCTTGCTGATGTCGTAGCGCAACCGCTCAGTAGGGCCATTAGCATGGCAAGCATAAGCACTGTAAAAGAGTGCGTTTGGCGAAAATGTGTCCGCATGATTGTCCTGTGATGAGTTGACTGGGCATTCCATATTGGTGCACATGCTAATCTGTTTTCGAGTTTCTGGATAGCTCCCCCAAGTTTTACCTATCGTATCAAAGTTGTCTTAAGGCCGATTGTGCCGCCCTTTGATTGCAGATCCTGCGTTTAGCTTTGTCGATTTATACGCTACCATAGCCGCGATTTTTCATTAACTTGGGTAGCAAAGTGCAGACGTTAGCGCAGTTAAGGGCAGGGCAGTTACAAGGGATCACACGTTTACAATTGGTTGAGGATTTAACCGAGTTCCCGCGGGAGATTTTTGATTTAGCCGATACCCTCGAAATCCTCGATTTATCGAATAATCAACTGAGCACTTTGCCCGAGGATTTACACCGCTTATCGCATTTAAAGATAATTTTCGCCTCGAATAATCGCTTTGAACATTTGCCTGAGGCATTAGGGCGCTGCACAAATTTAGAGATGATTGGCTTTAAGGCCAATCAAATCAAAACAGTGACTGCTGCGGCATTACCGCTGCAAACCCGCTGGCTCATCCTAACCGATAACCTCATTGAGACATTGCCTGCGGCCATGGGCGATTTACATCGTCTGCAAAAATTAGCTTTAGCGGGTAACCGTTTAACAACCTTGCCCGAGTCGATGGCCAATTGCCGCAACTTAGAGTTAGTGCGTTTATCGGCCAATCAACTCCACGCACTGCCAGCTTGGTTACTCAGTTTGCCCAAACTGACTTGGCTCGCCTTTGCGGGAAATCCATTCAGCCATACCTTAGTCGATCCCCATGCCGATGTGGCCACAGTGGCGAATGTGACTCTGGGTGATATCAAGTTGGCTGAAAAGCTTGGCGAAGGGGCTTCAGGGGTCATTTATCGAGGCCATTGGTTGAATCAAGCCATGATAGCCGCGACGGGGTCGGCGCAGATTGCGGTAAAACTCTTTAAGGGTGAAGTGACGAGCGATGGTTATCCCGCTGACGAGTTAGATTGCTGTCTCACAACGGGTGATCATCCCTGCCTTATTAAGGTCGTGGCGCATATTAGCCAAAAAGATCAATTGGGTTTAGTAATGGAACTAATTCCGCCAGGGTTTAGTAACTTAGGGCTACCACCAAGTCTTGTCACCTGCACTCGCGATACCTTTAAAGACGGTAGCCAATTTCGCCTTGATAAAGTCGCCAAAATCACACACCAGTTGGCCGATGCGATGGCGCACATGCATGCCAAACAAGTAAGCCATGGTGATGTCTACGCCCATAATATTATGGTTAATCAACAGATGAGCTTATTGTTTGGGGATTTTGGTGCGGCATCAAACTTACGCAATCTATCGACAGCAGAACGCTTAGCGATAGAAGCTATTGAAGTGCGGGCGCTTGGTTGCTTGATTGAAGATCTATTGGCCTATGTGGATGCATCTGCCTATATGAGTGCCTCGATTGGCCCTCTGTACTACACACAGTTGAGTGCGATTAAAGACGAGTGCATGCAGTTAGATGTGGCTCAGCGCCCCTGTTTTGCAGACGTGAAAAAGGCCATCGGAGCCCTGCTAAAAGGTAAATAGTGGCTTGCTAACCGGCTGGCTCTAAACTTGTTTCAAGTTTGCTGTGTTTTATGGTTGTTTGTGTGATTTAAGTGCTCACTATTAAGTTTATCGTTAAGTTATTGTTTTGTTTGGTTGTGTAACCGAGTTTTTACTGGCACTGACTGGGATTAAGCCTATAGGCTGTATACCCAAATAACCTCAAATTGCTGAAACAGGCACTTTGGGGGGACTTGGTATTAGTTTTGGGTTCAATCCGGTTTGCTGTTGTCGGATAGGATGTCCGTTGAATAGTAAGAACGATAGGTTTGCATACTATGTTTACACGAACGCTGTTTACACAAAGAGTAACTGAACGAGCACGCAGTGCATGCGATATTTCATTAAAAAGCCATCCCCATCATCTCCCAAAGGCGCCCTTATTCGCGCCTTTGCCGTTTCTACTGGCGAGTGTTTTCGCTTTAGCCCCTATGGCCGTGATGTCGGCGGACAAGGTCGACATCATCCCTGTGACGGTCGAGGCCGTTAAAGAAACGTCCTTTGCCGATGTAGTGAATGAAGTCGGTAAAATCAACGCTATCGATTCAGCCACGCTGAACTTTAATGCTAGCGAAAAAATTAGCGCGATTCATTTTAGTAACGGCGACAAAGTGACTAAAGATCAAGTGATTGCCGAGCAGGACAACATTAAAGCCAAGGCTGATTTAGACAAAGCCAAGAGCACCTTAGCACTGGCTAAAACTAAGCTGGAGCGTATCGAAGATTTACTGATTAAAGAACCCTTCGCGCTTGCTAAGCAAGATGTGGATGAGCTACGGGAAAATGTGAATCTGGCCGATGCGGATTTTCGCCAGAAACAAGCCACCATGAACGATTACCTGATCAAGGCACCCTTCGATGGTCAGTTGACCAGCTTTAGTCAGTCTATCGGCAGTCAAATTGGTGCTGGTACGGCCTTAGTCACCCTCTATAGTTTAAATCCGGTCGAAGTGCGCTATGCCATCAGTCAGAAGGATTTAGGCAAGGCGCAAAAGGGCCAAAAGGTGAATGTGACTGTTGAGGCCTATGGTAATAAGGTATTCAAAGGGTTAGTTAACTATGTTGCCCCTGCGGTAGATGAAAGCTCAGGTCGGGTTGAAGTGCATGCCGCCCTTGAAAACCCTGAGTTTAAGCTTGCTCCTGGCATGTTCGCCAACATCAAGCAGTTCTATAGTCTAGGGATTAAACGTCTGTTAGTGCCGCAAAATTCGATTATTGCCAATAACGATGAACGTTTTGTCTGGCTAGTGCAGGGCGATAGCGTAGTAAAACAAGTAGTTAAACTCGCTCAAAATACGAATGACGGTTATGCCGTCGTGACTGAAGGTTTAGCCGAAGGCGATTTAGTCGTTAAAACGGGTATGCAAAACCTCAAGTCCGATAGCAAGATCAAAGTCGTGCAGGATAGAAACACTGCAGATAAAGCGGCAACATCAAGCGCTGACAAAGGTGCTGATTCAGGCGCTACTCCAAATATTGAGGTGGCTGAATAATGCGTTTACCCGAAGTCTGTATTCGTCATCCTATCTTCGCCTCCGTACTCAGTATTATGGCTGTGTTACTGGGCTTGATTGCCTTTCAAAAACTCGATATCCAATACTTCCCTGAGCATACCACCCACTCGGCATCTGTGAATGCGTCGATTGCAGGGGCGAGCGCCGATTTTATGTCGAGTAACGTGGCCGATAAGTTGATTGCTGCGGCTTCGGGCATAGATAAAGTCGATACCATGTCGACCGACTGTAGCGAGGGGCGTTGCTCATTAACGATTAAATTCAATGATGACACCAGCGATATTGAATACACCAACTTAATGAACAAGTTGCGTAGCAGCGTCGAAGGGATTAACGATTTCCCCCAGAGCATGATAGATAAGCCCACAGTCACTGACGATACTTCGGCCACAGATTCTGCCAGTAATATCATCACCTTTGTGAACGCGGGAGGCATGGAAAAGCAGGCTATGTATGACTACATTAGCCAGCAGTTAGTACCGCAACTCAAACAAGTTCAAGGCGTTGGTGCTGTTTGGGGGCCCTATGGCGGCTCACAAAAGGCGGTCAGAGTCTGGCTCAATCCTGAACAAATGAAGGCGTTGAATATTAAAGCTGCCGATGTGGTGGGCACGTTAGGCTCTTACAATGCCAGTTTTACCTCGGGTGCGATCAAAGGTAAGTCGCGGGATTTCTCGATTAACCCTTTGAATCAAGTTGAAACGCTTGAAGACGTGAAGGATCTGGTGATTAAGGTCAGCGAGGGTAAGATCATCCGCGTGTCCGATGTTGCCGATGTGGTGATGGGCGAGGAAAGTCTGTCGCCGAGTATGTTGTCTATCGGTGGACATAGTGCAATGTCATTGCAGATTTTACCGCTGAGCAACGCTAACCCAGTGACAGTGGCTTCGAACATTAAAGCCGAAATTGCACGCATGCAAAAACATTTACCCCAAGGCTTAGAAATGAACTTGGCCTACAACCAAGCTGATTTTATTGAAGCCTCCATCGACGAAGGGTTTTCTGCGTTGATTGAAGCAGTGATCTTAGTTTCGCTGATTGTGGTGTTATTTTTGGGTAGCCTGCGGGCGGCATCGATCCCCATTATTACCATTCCCGTGTGCGTGATTGGGGTGTTTGCTGTGATGTCGGCGCTCGGATTTAGTATCAATGTGTTGACTATTCTGGCGATTATTTTGGCCATTGGCCTGGTGGTGGACGATGCCATTGTGGTGGTCGAGAACTGCTATCGCCATATTGAAAACGGTGAAACGCCTTTCAATGCGGCGATTAAAGGCTGTCAGGAGATCATTTTCCCTATCATTGCGATGACGTTAACGCTCGCCGCCGTGTATCTGCCGATCGGATTAATGTCGGGCTTAACCGCCGATCTGTTTCGGCAATTCTCCTTTACCTTAGCAGCGGCCGTGATGATCTCTGGCGTGGTGGCGTTGACTTTGTCGCCTATGATGAGTGCCTATCTTATCAATACTACTGAGCAACACCCTAAATGGTTTAGTCGAGTCGAGAATGCGCTGCAGCAGTTAAATCATTTGTATATCAATGAGCTGAATAAGTGGTTTGTCCGCAAGCGTTTGATGTTTGGCGCGGCTGTGGTTTTGGTGGGTCTTGCGGGTATTGCTTACTGGCAATTACCCAAAATACTCTTGCCTGCGGAGGACTCTGGCTTTATCGATGTGGCGTCTAATGGCCCTACCGGTGTCGGTCGGCAGTATCATCTCAATCACAATGCTGAGCTTAATGGTGTGATGGACGAGCATCCTGCGGTAGGGGCTAACTTGTCCTATATCGAGGGAGAGCCAGTGAACCATGTGCTACTCAAACCTTGGGGTGAGCGCAGTGAGGGTATAGATGATGTGATCAGCGATTTGATTACAACATCAAAGGAAAACGTTTCTGCCTATAACATGTCGTTTAGCATTCGCTCAGCGAATAATCTCAATATTGCCAATAATTTGCGTTTAGAGCTGACGACCTTAGATCGGAATAAGGACGAACTCAGCGAAACCGCCGCCAAAGTGCAAAAATTACTCGAGGATTATCCTGGCCTGAATAACGTGGGCAACTCAGTGCTTAGGGACCAACTACGCTACGATCTGTCTATCGATCGCAACGCCATTATCCTCTCAGGTGTGAGTTATGGTGATGTCACTAATGCACTTTCTACCTTTCTTGGCTCAGTGAAGGCGGCGGACTTACATGCTACCGATGGTTTTACTTATCCTATTCAAGTGCAAGTAAACTTAGACAAACTGAGTGATTTTAAAGTGTTGAATAAGCTGTATGTCACTTCAGAATCAGGGCAAGCACTGCCATTGTCGCAATTTGTGTCGATTAAACAGACCACGGCAGAATCTAACATTAAGACGTTTATGGGTCTTGATAGCGCTGAATTGACGGCAGATATTATGCCCGGTTATTCAACTGATGAAATCAAAACCTACTTAGATGAACAATTGCCGACATTGCTTAATGATGCCCAAGGCTTTAAATACAATGGTGTGGTGAAGGATCTTATGGGTTCGCAGGCGGGCACTCAGTCGCTATTCTTGCTGGCATTGGTGTTTATCTATTTGATTTTGGCTGCGCAGTTCGAAAGTTTTGTCGATCCCTTAATTATCTTACTGACAGTGCCCTTGTGTATTGTCGGTGCGTTATTGACCTTAGCCTTGTTTGGCCAGAGTGTGAATATCTATTCGCAGATTGGTTTATTAACCTTAGTGGGGCTAGTGACTAAACACGGTATCTTGCTGGTGGAGTTTGCCAATAAGCAACAAGACCAAGGTTTGAGTGCGATTGAGGCGGCGCGAAGCAGTGCCAAATCTCGTTTAAGACCGATTCTAATGACGTCTTTAACCATGATTTTAAGTGCGATTCCTTTAGCCTTGGCATCGGGACCGGGCTCGTTAGGATTAGCTAACATAGGTTTAGTCTTAGTCGGAGGTCTGTTAGCGGGCACTTTCTTCTCGTTATTTGTAGTGCCTGTGGCCTATGTCGCTATGGCGGAATTGAAGGCCAAGGATGTGCTTGCTAGACTGCGAAGTGCTTAAGTTGAGTTTTATGTGCTGGGTTTATCGCCCCTAGGCTGACAGGCATGGGTTCAACTTGCCTGTAAATACGTTATGATTTAAGCCAACGGCTAAACGCGTTGGCTTAATGATCTTTGTTGTATTTAAGCGAGTGTTTAAGTGCGAGTGGATTTGCCTCATCAGCAACGGAGAGCTGGCATTATGAGTTTGTTACATTGCTTTCATAGGGCTTTTTTATATTTGGCTTGCTCGGCTGGATTGATGTTTGCCTCTCCCGTCATGGCCTCTTTTTGGGATTCTTTATTTCGTAGTGAGTTGCCCGTCGATCAAGTGACTGCACCTGTAGACAGTTCGCGTTTCGAGTTCGTTGGTGTATTACCTGCTAATACGCAATTAGAACTTGTCGGTTATTACGTCTCATCTGTTTGTACTCGAAAGGAAATCCGTTTTCCCAGTGGTGATATTGCTAATCCCTACCGCGCGACATTCGAAGAAACCTCAGTGCTGCGGCAAGTGATTAGCAGTGGTAGCAAAGCGAGTGAGTTTTCGCTGCCCTTAGCTTTGAATGGTGGCGGCGATTGTCTGTGGCGGCTTGAGGATTTAATGCTCGATGTGACAATACTGCCGAACCATCCGTTGTGGCAAAGGGCTAAAGCACTTAAACAACAATATCTTGCTAAGTTGCAGCGCACTTCTGTTGTGGATGCGGCACAAGTTGCTAGCCAAACTACGTTGCCGACTCAAGTGTCACCCCACGATGATTTTTATTTAAGTCATGAACTTAATATCGATCCTATTTATGCGGGTAGCGAGGCGGATAATTCGTTGCTTGCGACTACGCCTTTATCTTTAGCGCCAGTTTACTATCCAGTATTTATTCATTCTCCTAAGGAAGACAAACCCTTCGAGGCTAGGCTGAAAAGTAGTTTGCAGCAAATTTCTAGCCTATGGGCTAGTCCTTATACTCAAGCGGTTCGTCGCGGTGATGAGACTGTGATGCGGGTGAATTTTAATCCACAGATTGCCGAACAGTATGAGGTCAATGTTTGGTATCAGCCTGATACGGTTGAGGTGAATTATCCCGATGGTACTCAATATACTTATGCTAACGGTGATGTGAAATTGTATGCCTATGGTAAACCTGAATCACAAATCAATACCTTAGCTCAGAGTTCAAAGGCTGCTGATAAACGATTGTTAGCACGTATCTATGAGCTTGGGCACGCCTTACCCAAGGATAAAATTAAGGCACAGAAATATTACCGTGAAGCCGCTGAAGCTGGCGATATTGAGGCGCTGCATTGGCTGCGAGATCAAGCGGGTTACGCGGGGCGTGCCGATGAAAAGATCTATTGGCTGGAGCGCGCCGCAAGCTTTGGCGATAATGCGGCAAAGCTTGAGTTAATCCGTTTACCTTTATCGGTTATTGAGCGTGGCTTGGTTAATACAGGTGCGGATAAGGTTCGTGAAACGCAAGCATGGCAGCAGTTAAATCAGCTAGTTGACCAAGGGTTGCCTGAGGCAAGAAGTCTGATGGCGTTTTATCAAGTGTTATCTTGTTCGCCCTATTTTAATGCTACAACGGCATTGGAAAATTATCGCCAAAGCGTTAAAGCTCAACCTGATTTAGCGCGAGATGCCGCCGAAACCTATTACTACTTTAAAGAGGACTTTGAGCAGAGCGAGGAGTTTTGGAACATTGCCGCCGAGCGAGATCTTTACTCCGCCGCTGAACTTGCCAATATCCTGTTATTGGAACCCTATCGAGATACGGTTAACGCGAGATACTGGTTAGAAAAAGTGACAACCTTGGGTGCCAAACAAGGCTTGCAAGCGGATATTCTAGGCAATGCTTACTTCCAGTTCGCAACCCTGTTAGATAAAGGCGAGGGTGGACCGGCCGATGCAAAAGCAGCGTTAACGCTTTATCAGCAGAGCATTGAAATGGCAGAGCGGTTTTCAAACGACTATGCAGCAAGGGCCAAGGAGAGAGTGCAATTGCTCGAAGGGATGCGCTAATAACGTATTGCCGCTAAAGACTCTATGACGTCAGTGTCGCTTATTCAGCTTATCTTCAATAAAAATCCCTGCAGAAGCAGGGATTTTGCTATTTATTCAAATGCTTGATTTATGCGTAATGGCTAAAACTGCTTACTTAAGCGATGCAAGTCATCAAACTAGCGTAAATCAACCTGCAGTGCGACTCCCGCACTCTGGGGCTCACTCTGCACTGTGATGTAATACCAACCCACGTTTGGTGCATTGACTGTGATACTTTCCCGCGTGTTGGCGGGTGTCACAGAGGCTGCATCGAAGTGTTGAGCATTCGCCCAAGTCGTCCCCGAAAACAGGCTAACATCACCACTGCCGTGGGCGGAGTTGATGCTTAGCTGATTAGTTCCCTCTGGTACCCAAAGGTAATAATCGTTGCGCCCATCGGCGGTGCAAATGGCTTTGCCAGCACTGAGCTCACCATAACTTAAGGGTGATTGCGTCGCGCAGGCGTTGGCAATGAGCACCGGATCGGGTGTGTTACTCGTGCCTGTGCTTAAGGTCAGTGTTACGCCGCTAAACTCAGTGGCAGTATCAATCGTGATATAACGCCAGCCACGATTGGCGCTGAAGCTAAGCGATTCTTGATTTCCTGCTTGAGAGCTCTTTGCATCGGCATTATCTGCGTCGGCCCACTGACTGGCATTGAAGTAAATATTGGCATCCCCAGAGCCGCCCTTAGTGGTGATAGTGAACTGGGTATCATCTTCCTCAACCCAGAAGTAGAAGCTGTTACGCCCGCCACTGATGCACTCATTTTTGCCTAGGGTGAGCTTACCGTAATCTAAGGTCGCTGCGCCGCAATTGGCTGGTGGCTCAGGATCCACGCCGCCATCCCCCAGATCGGGGTCGATATCAGCAAATAGCTCAGTGGTGCTGACTTGCATATCGACGCCGCCAAAGTCCCCCGATAAGGTAATGTAGTGCCAATACTCGTTAGGGTTTAACTGCACCTTAATCACTTGATAATTACCATTACCGATACCAGCGCCTTGGTTTTGCTCAGGGCTTGCCCAGCCTCTAGAATCGAAATAAATGTCGGCATCCCCCCAACCACCGCCAATCTTGATCCAAAGCTCTTGGGCTGTGCGATCGGTATTGGTGAAGCTGAAACTGGCGCGGCCGAGTTTTGAATCGATACATTCCATCGGCACATCAATTTTCAGGCTGGCCGATTCTGTGTAACGGTAGGCTTCGTTAGTCACTTGGCAAGGCGAGTAATCCTTACTGATAGTGCCTGCTGGTCCTGTCCAGTTGCCTTCGCGGCCACTAGGCTCAGCGTCGACATCACTCGGGCCCTTATCGACTATGCCATCGTCAGCCGTGCTTAAACCACTGGCGAGCCAACCCTGCCATTCGTTATCGTAACGTGTGCCGATATTATCCATAAAGGCTTGATATTCTGCATATTGATCGTTGCGTAGGTAGGCCAGAATCTGTCTCACATCGTCCCTGTGGTGTTCAAACATGAAACGCACCGCCAGATAGCCCCAGCGATAGATGCGGTCTTGGCCAGATTCATAGTTGTTTTTGAAGATGGTCGATAACATAAACTCACCGGTTTCGCCCATGGCAATTGCCGCAGGGTTTGCGTCACGGTAAGAGATGTATTCCGCGAGGCCTTCAATCCACCAAATGGTATTGGCCGAAGTGCCACGACTAAAGTCACCAAACAGGTTATAGCGTCCATCGAGGTAGTGTACGTATTCGTGTTGCAGGTTCCAGACGTGGAAATCCGGCGTGCGCCATTCGGCTTCATAGGCGATGAAACGTGCCTGATTTTTGAGTCCGGCGGGTGAGCCTTCTAAATACATGCCGCCATTGTCGGTACTGATACCAAATATACTGTTGGCTAAGGATTTATACTCAGACGAACTGCCGAAGATCACTAGCTCTAAGTCATCGTTGTTATCCTGCCCCACGGGTTGCATGCCCGTTTCGAGTTTACTGTGGAAATAACTTTCTTGGCTGGTTAGCACATCACAGGCCCACTTGGCTTGATCTTGATAGAGATCTTGGGCGCGGATCTTGAGACTGTCGGAGCATTTCCAATTAAAAGGTAAAGCATCGGCTTCTAACTGCGCCTTAAAACCACAGATATTGTAATCGTTACAATGGCTGCGATCGTAATAGTCTGCCATTTCTGCCGCCGCGTACCAAAGCACTTTGCTCGGTTCGGTTTTGCTGGTGCTGCTGAGGATGTTTTTGACCAGCTGGGTCACTCGCGGGCGCATGGCATCAATGTAATACAGCCTAGATAACTCTTTAACTGAGTTGACCAAAAGGTACTCTGCATTGGTGCCTAACAAGTTGCGATGTTCGAGTTGGAAGTTATTCAGTGCATCTAAAATCCCTTGATCACGCGCGAACAGCGCCTGCATGTCATCATTCCATTGGGCGCGGAATAAGGTGGTAAACACTGAGTTTGCTGCGGCGTTCATGGCGAAACTGGCTTGCCAGTAAGCGTCGTAGTCCGTAAGCACTTTGATAGTGACATGATTAAACTCGGCGCCGAGCTCGGCTGAGTCAATCAGGATTAAGGCTTCTTTCAACACGCCAGCATTGTCATCGGAGACAGTCCAAATCGCAGCGTTCGCAAATAACGCATTAAGGGCAGATTTTAAGCTGACCTTAGCAGCATTGCTGTAAGCGGGCACATCATTTGGGCTGTAAAACTGCACATAAAGGGCCGCGCGGACAAAGTAAATATGGGACTCAAGATGCTGAACATCGACCCCAGTGTAGTCCTTGGCTTTAGCGGCAATGGCATTAGCCACACTGATCACATTGGCCTCGCTAAATAGCGCGGTCGCAGCACTGCCTTTGAGGCTATAGAGCTTACCGACGCATTCGGGTGTCGATTGGCTCAGTTCATTGACTAGTGCCTGACCTGATTTCCCAACAAAGTCACTGCAGTCGCTGACTTGCATCGCGGCGCTACGATTCTGCAACTTAAGTGGGGGTTGCTCCGAGACCTCTATCTGACGTTTTTGGCGCGAATGAATCTTAGGCTGCTCTGTCATCGTCGGATCATTGGGGGATGCCATCAATGGCGTCTCCCGTAGCAGTGGTCTATGTGATTCAATTAAGCTAATTGGTGCAGAGGGCGGTGGCGGGACGGGTTGAGCTGGTGAACTGTTTGGTGTGTTGTTGCCTAATGGGGGGCTTGCATGAGTGTTATGGGCAAGAACGGGAGTTGCAATCGCTAAGCTAATTGCTGCGAAGAGTAGTGTGTTTTTCATTGTGTATCCGTAGTTATCTAGTCTGCAAAGCAGATCTTCCTTGGGCGTTATTTGATGCATTTAACACAGACTTGCATCAAACCTCATTGGATTATTTGCGTGATAACAATAGCGCGACAAACATCGCAGCCAGCAAATAATGCCTCAGAATAATGGCTGTAAGTTTTTAATATATCTAGTATTTGTCATAATATTTTTTTGACACATCTTTTCTGTTCAGCTTAGGTTCAGCTTTCAGTTCAAATGGTTAACGTCAGCCGCTTGATTTAGTGCGATGGAATATAGAATGGAATAACTGTGGCTATTTGGCTTGAAATTGCGCTAGCTTAGCCGCATTAAGGTTTAGCAAACGAACCGTTTAAGCATAGCAATCTGCTATTAGGTTGGTGCCATTCTCACAGGAGCTTTTATGTCAGCTTTACCAAGCGAGTACACCCATATTCATGTTGAGCAACCTGGGGCGCCCGAGGTGATGCGGCTATCGCGCTCGCCTTTGCCTGTCCCTGCGGCGGGGCAAGTGTTGATCCGCGTACATGCAGCAGGAGTGAATGGCCCAGATGTTAAACAAAGGGTGGGCGCGTATCCACCGCCACCGGGTGCATCACCGATTATTGGTCTTGAGGTTGCTGGGGATATTTGTGCCCTCGGTGACGGCGTGAGCCAATGGCAAGTTGGCGATAAGGTATGCGCCTTAGTGCCGGGCGGTGGTTATGGCGAGTATGCGCTTACCTATGCGGCCCATTGTTTGCCTATTCCAACGGGCTTTAGCTATGTGCAGGCAGCTGCGCTGCCAGAAACCTTCTTCACCGTATGGGGTAACCTGTTTATGCGTGCGGGACTGAAAGCGGGCGAGACGGTACTGATCCACGGTGGCTCAGGTGGCATTGGTAGTACGGCTATTCAGTTGGCCAGTGCGCTGGGTTCAAAAGTGATAGCGACTACGGGACAGGATGAGAAACGCGATTATTGCTTGAGTCTTGGCGCCGCTGAAGTCATCAACTATCGTACTCAAAACTTTGTTGAACCTGTGATGGCACTCACTCAAGATAAGGGCGTAAACGTGGTATTTGATATTGCGGGTGGCGATTTTATCAATCTCGACTTACAAGCCTTAGCGATGGACGGGCGTATGGTGTCGGTAGCCATGCAACGGGGGCCTAAAGCCGAGGTTGAGATTTTCCGCCTGATGGCAAAACGTATCATGTGGACAGGGTCGACCCTAAGACCGCAGAGCGTGGAGGCCAAAGCCGCCATTGCCGTTGAATTATTGGAGAAAGTTTGGCCGTTGTTAAACGCCCATAAAATTGTCCCCAACATTTTTGCAACCTTTCCATTCGCACAGGCCGCTAAAGCCCATGCTTTGATGGAGTCGGGTGAGCACAGGGGCAAAGTAATACTGACTGTCATTTGAGCTAGGCATACTTGGTTTTGCAGCGACATATTTGCTTTAAGTCGCTGCCATTCGAGTCAATCTAGAAGACATTCTGACATCATAGTGGCTTAGTCATTGTTCGGTAAATATGAGTTTGTAGCGCTGTAATTAAATCCTCATGGATAACCTTGATGGTTAACTTTACAGCAACCTCGAATTGTTAACGTTGATGACTCATCAAACACCATAGATATGATTGCTTTTTCTTGGGAATAAAACTTGCCGCGTCGATTTTTTAGACTAAAGTCGTTAATGATTAAACTTTTTGGGTACTTTGGCAGAAATTAATACGTAATTAGTGAAAATTTCATGGTATGAGGCATTGATTATCGGAAATATTCTGTAAAAATACCCAGTTGAAAACGTCAGAGACTTTCAGGCGCTATTCGTGGATCAAAGCAAGCGATGCTTCGCTTATTCAGGCTAAAAAACTCATGGTGTATGTGTTGATTTAAGGGTATTAGCATATATGTATAACACAGCAAAGAAACAGGTTTGGTATGGTGAGCTGAGAACATCGAAAGGCAACGCGATTGTCGTCCATGACAACCAGCTGCCCGATGCCTCCCCAGGACGTATCTACCTATACAATACCGATCGCGATGCGATCATTGAGTATGTGGAAGATATAGTCAAAGTGAACCTATACGACTTAGATGAGGCTGCGTTAAAAGCTGCTGAGGCTAAGTTTGGTGGTGCATGGAAGGCGGCAAGATCTCAATTTATGAGTAAACATCAAGCTCGCATTGACTTGAACAACGTGAAGGAAACTGCGCCTGTACGTAAGGCGAAGCCTGAAGTTGAACCAGAAGTCGAATCTGATGCCGTTGGCGTGGATTTTGACGATGATTGGGGCGATGATTTTGATGATTAACACAGTGTCGGCCTAAGGGCTAACACTGTGAGTGTAAGGAATAAAGTAGTGTTTATTTTATTCCTTATCGCTTTATTTATTCCCTTCTGCTAAACCGCGCTTTTCCTCGTTTTCTCAATTTTTATTGCGAATTGCTACGCATCGGTATCGAACTGATAACGACTGATGTGGTGATAAACCTTGCCTGGCATTAACCAAACGTCATCACCAAAGCGCTCGCCTTGGTTCGGTGAGTCTGGCAGCATCTGCGGCTCTAAACACACAGCATGATGTTGATTTAATACCTGTTGATTGCGACCTACTGTGCCATTTAAAAAATTAGCACAGTACAGCTGCACACTCGGTTGATTAGTATAAACCGTCATAGCACGACCGCTAATGGGGCTGCTTAAACAGCCAAAACGGGCGAGTGAGCCATCGGGATTATTCATCATATAACAGTGATCATAACCGCGAGTGCTTGCGAGTTCAGCGGCATGCAGCTTGTCACCTAAGCGTATTGGTTGACTTAAATCGAAAATCGACCCAGTTGTATCGGCAATCCCAGTGGGAACACTGACATCATTCATGGTGAGATAGCGCTTGGCATCGATTTGCATCAGATGCTCGTGATTGGTCTCTGAGCCATCGAGGTTGAAATAACTGTGCTGGGTGAGGCTTACGGGACAGGCTTTATCGACCGAGGCTAAGATTTCTACGTACAAATTATTGCCTGCGAGACGGTAATCCAGCTGAACTGTGCAATTACCGGGGAAGCCCATGTCGCCATCTGGGCTCATTAAGGTCAAACGCACACCATCGGGGAGTTGACCTAGTTGCCAGTTTTTACGATTAAACCCTTCACGGCCGCCGTGTAAACAGTTAGTCGCTTGGTTGACATCTAACTGATAATCATGACCTTGATAGTGCATTTTGCCGTTAGCGATGCGATTTGCAAAGCGGCCTGCAATGGCACCTAAATGAGCCGATTGGGTCAAGTAATCTTCGGCGCTATCACAACCTAAAACGATATTGGCACGTTCGCCGTGTTTATCAGGGGTCCACAGAGCGCGGATAATACCGCCTAAGCTGATGACTTCTAATGCGAGTATGCCATTGTCGATCCGAACCCGTTCGATTTCACCGCCGCGGGGATCGGTCCAAGGATCCAAAACACTGAAACGTACCATTTAGCTTCCCTCTGTGTTGAATATGCTCACTGCTTATTGTGTTAAATGAGTATGTTAACCCTATTATTTGCCATCAACAGCATAAAGTTCAGTGATGAATTCGTATGTTATCGACGGTGTAGTCATTCTATTAGGTTTTTTTTGATTTAAGTGCGGCTAAGTGCTTGTTCTAGCAAATTGCCTGTTCTGGCTAGTTATCTATGCGCCCTGCGCCAGCGCTGGCGGAACATAAATACACTGTGGCATCGATGGCGGTTTTTTCGAAGAATTCATGTTCAACGGCGGCAACAACAGCGTCAGTCAGTTCATGGTCGACCAAGGCGACCACGCAGCCGTCGGTCATGCGGATGCCACCACGTTCGCCGATCACTTGGCTTACAATTTCAACTAAAGTATCAAATTCGGGCAGTGTGACTTCAAAATCATCACGCAGTGAAGCATGGGATTCAGCCATTAAACGACTGAATTTTTGGATGTTATTTTGCTCTAGGGCGCGGGCAGCATTTTGAGTTCTTTGGTTCTCAGTGACTACGTGTTTCGCTCGGCGGTATAGCACTTCATCTAAATCGGCCTTTGCACTTTCTAGTTGGCGTAAATCGAGGTGACGCAGTGCATCTAAGCCAAAGTACTCTGCCGCTTGTGCACACTCAGTGCGACGTTGCTCATTGGTCGCGGCTAAGCGTTGTTTCTCGATATGGGCATCTATGATGATAAGGCTTAGGTTTTCTGGAATGGGAATAGCTTCGCTATCGAGATCTAAGCAGTCAATCAGGAGTGCATGGTCTTGCTCACCCATGGCGCTGCACATTTGATCCATGATGCCACAGGCCGACTCAACATACCTGTGTTCGCCGCGCTGTGCGAGTTGCGCCACTGCCATTGGGGATAAATGCAGTTGGCTGGTATCACTAATGGCTGTACCGAAGGCGACAACGAGTGCGCCCGAAGATGAAAGACCTGCGGCAAGTGGCACATCGCCCACAATGGCTAAGTCTAAGCCCTTGGCTAATAAGCCCGTTTGCGCCATAGCCGCGGTAAAACCTTTGAGGTAATTCACCCAGCCATCTTGCGGGTCCATGTCGTTTTCTTGGCCGAAAACCCACTCTTTAATTTGTCCGGGAAACGCATCGGCGACGGCTCGAAACTTAGTGTCGTCACGGCGTTTTACCGCAATGACTGTATGAAAATTAATGGCTGCCGGGAGTACAAAACCGTCGTTGTAATCTGTGTATTCACCGATCAGATTGACGCGCCCAGGGGCTTGATATAAATCATCGGCTTTAGTGCCAAAGGTTTGGACAAATAACTTAGTGGCGCGTTGCGCAGGGTTTGACATGCTGTAAAAAATTCCAAAAAAGCTGAGCTAATTTCGTTACCGTCATCGATTTATATCACGACTGAGTCAGTGATGTAACTGAGATTTTTTGCTGAAATGGCGATAGGCTGCAATGAGTAAATCGATACTGGGATGAGGAGGCAAAATAGCGTATTGAGTGTTTTATCTAGTTAATTGATTTGTAAAGATTAGTCAGCATTTAGTTGGATGCCGCACAAACTAGCAGAGGATGTTACTGCTCGTTTGTGCGACCTGTTATGGCGTGATTTTAATTTAATGCAGCATTAGCAGGCACTTAACTACGTGGCTCCGCATTAAGTTTAGGATCAGGCACTTGTACAGTATCTTCCGCTTGAACTGTGTTTTTCTCCGAGTTTTGCAATAGCTCGTAAATCACATGATCCACAAAACCGGCACCTGCGGCTTCGTACAGGTTGTACACACTGTGTACACCCGATTCTCGAAGCGCCGCAGCATCGTCACTGTACTGCACAATTGCACTGATTTTGCCTTGATAATTCAGTTTTTTGAGTTGCTCAACTGCAAACATATTTCCCGCGTGGTGCGGCATGGCTAGCAGTACCAGTTCAAGATTAGGTGCTCTGTCGAGTTTCTCCCAAAAGTCGGTATCTGAGGCGTCACCTTGCACTACATTGCGACCCTTTGTTTTATGTAAGTCGACTAAGTCTTGCTTGTGTTCAATACCGAGAATTTCCCCATCAAATTGTTCCCTGAGTTCATCATAGGCACCGCTACCAATACGGCCCATGCCTAAGATTAAAAAGCGTGGATTGCCAATGGCGATGGGTCTGTCTTCTGGGTGTAACGGGCGTTTTTCGAGCTTGATTAAACGCTGCTGGAATCGCTGGTAGATATTACCGACGGTGGCGTTAAGTGGCGCGGCGAGTAAAAAACTAAAGCTCAATGCCATGGCGATGATTACTAGCCACTCGGGAGGTAACCAACCTTTATAGGTGGCTACTGCGGCGACTATTAAACCGAATTCACTGAAGTTACCTAGGTTAAATGAGCCCAACATAGAGGTACGTGAACGCAGTTTAAAGCGAGTCAGAATGTAAACAAATAGCAGGATTTTAAGTGGCACTAACAACACCAATAGCGCCGCGAGGACGATATCCGATACCGTAGGTAAGCCGTTGAGCCCTATGGTTAAGAAGAAGGCAACGAGGAAGAGTTCTTTAAAATAGAATAAGGATTTTGCCAGCTCGGAGGATTTTTTGTGGCCCGCCAACAAGATGCCGATAATCAGTGCGCCGAGATCGGGTTTTAAGCCAACAGATTCAAATAACCAAGCGCCAACCACGAGTGCCATAACTAGGCCAAAGAGCACTAAGAGTTCACCGTGGCCGACACGGTCGAAAGCTTTATAGATGAGCGGTTTAGCCAGTGGCAGTAAGAGTAATGCAAAGGCCCATACCGAAGGTACATCGCCTTTAGAAATAGTTAAAAACAGTACGGCGAAGATATCCTGCATAATCAAGATACCAATAGCGACCCGGCCGTAGAGGGATTGCACGTCTCCTTTATCTTCTAACACTTTGACCGCAAATACGGTGCTGGAGAAGCTTAACGCGAAGGCAATTAACGTCAGTTGTTCTAGGTTCAGACTCGTGAGTTGGCTTAAGCCCAGTAAGCCGAAGAGTTTTAGAATCGGCACAAAAATCACGATTGATAGCACTAAGTGCACACTCGACCCCGCCCACACTTCGGCCTTGAACAGGCTACGAATATCGAGTTTTAACCCTATGGCGAATAACAGTAAAGTGACGCCTAGGCTGGCGAGTTCTTGCAGTAATGGCAGACTTTCTTTATCTATTCCTAAGATGAACAGTACAAAGCCTGCCACTAAGTAGCCGATGAGCGGAGGGAGTCCTATACGGCTGACGAGCATGCCGCAGATGAGTGTAATAATGAGGATGCCTGGTTCCACGATGCTCCAATCTAAAAAGTCTAAAATTGTAAGTGATTGTATAAGAAATCTATGACACTTGGATAAAAAAGCGGACTTTTAATGAAAAAAGTCCGCTTTTTATTGGTGTTGCGGTAAATACACTTGGCCGTTAAAATACGCGCGAACTAAATCACTCCGCTGGTCTAAGCCTAAATCGTCACTATTTCACGAGATGATCTAAATGGGTTGCAAAATCTTTGGGGCCCATAAAACCAGTCACGCGTAAATCTTCCCTTTGCTCACCTTGTTCGTTAAACATCAACAGCGTAGGCAAACCAAGCACATTGTATTTTTCGAGTAAGGCCACATCGACCTTGTCACTCTTAGTCACATCCGCTTGTAGCAGTACGATTTTATTCATGCGGGCTAACACGTCGGCATCTTTAAAGGTGATGGCTTCGAACTCTTTACAGGCAACACACCAATCGGCGTACAGATCGAGCATCACAGGCTTACCTTGGGCGGTAGCGGCTGCAATTTCTTGCTCAAGATCTTCAATCGATTTAATGCGTTTAAAGCCATGGACTTCTTCGGTCGTCGCCGCAGTGCCTACGGAATTGTTATTAAAACCAAAGTGTCCCATCACAGCTTGGAATCCGTAGGAGAAGCTCGCCAGTAGTGCCAGCGTTAATAGCACTGAACGTACAGTTTGTTTCCAGTTAAATTCACTGAGTTTGTTCTGATGCATCAAGTAGCCAGTGAAGCTTACGCCCCACAGTGACCAAAGCACATCGGATGTTACGCCTGTCCAAATGCGGCCAAGCATCACGATAGATACAGCGATCAGCAGGAATCCGAAGATAGTCTTGATGATGTCCATCCAAGCGCCGGCTCTCGGTAATAATTTACCGCCTGAGGTGCCGATAATCAGTAGTGGTAATCCCATACCCATGCTGAGTACATACAGGGCTAAGAAACCTTGGAGTAGGTCGCCGGTTTGCGCCACATAAACGAGTGCACCCGACAGCGGCGCGGTAGTACAAGGTGATGCGACAAGGCCAGAAATCACGCCCATCAAGAACACGCCAACTAAGTTGCCGCCTTTTTGATTATTCGAGACTGAGTTCATCTTCTCCTGCCAGCTCGATGGCAGTTTCAAATCGTATAGGCCAAACATAGATAAGCTGAGCACAAAGAACAAAATCGCGAGTACGACTAATACGGCAGGATGTTGTAATGCCGCTTGGTATTTTAGTCCCGCCGATGCAACCACTAACCCTAAGATAGAGTAAGTGATTGCCATGCCTTGGACGTAAGCCATGGACAGGGTAA
Organism: Shewanella sp. SM21; assembly: GCF_025654335.1. Lineage (NCBI taxonomy): Bacteria > Pseudomonadati > Pseudomonadota > Gammaproteobacteria > Alteromonadales > Shewanellaceae > Shewanella > Shewanella sp. SM21. The sequence continues at coordinate 22,599 of NZ_JAKKRL010000016.1, read as the reverse complement.
AGGCTTTTGCGGTTGAGAGCTTTTGCCCTTGGCCGACAATAATACCCGACAAAATCGGATACATAGGGAATACGCAGGGCGTTAATGCCAGACCGACACCTAGACCAAAGAAAATCACTAAAGTCCAAATTAAGCTGTCGTTCGACAGCATTTGGCTCAGGGTATCTTGCTGAGTAATGGGTTGCGTATTGGCTTTATCGGCAGTGCTTGGCTCAGTGCTGGTTTGCTCAGTCGTCGTGGTTGATTCGGCGCCTGCAATTAAACCATCGTTGGCTGCAATCGCCTTTAAAACGACTTCATGCTTGGTCGGTGGATAACACAATTTACCCTCGGCACAACCCATAAAGGTCACTGTGAGCGTGGCATTTTCATCGGCCTGTTTTAAGCCAACGGGAATATCGACATAGGTATAATAGACTTCTTGCTTACCAAAATACTCATCTTCATGGGGCTTTCCCTTTGGTAGAGCGACCGTGCCTAACTCGGCACCATTGACGCTAAATTTAAGCTTGTCGCGGTACATATAGTAACCGTCGGCAATCACCCAATTGAGTTTGACCTGATTACCTTCTTGCTTGGAATCGAAGGCAAATGCTTGATCGACAGGCATCAATTCAGGCTCACCCTTCATGAAGTCGAATTTGTTACCGAAAACCCCTTCACTATGAGCTAAGGGCGCAAGAAGCAATAAAGAAGTGAAAATAAGGCTGAGTAGTTTTTTCATGGCTGAGTGTTGTCTTTTATCCAATCTAAGTAGGCTGGTAGCCCGTGGGTCACAGGCACGGCAATAATTTCGGGTACTTGATAAGGGTGAAGCCTAAGCACAAGTTGTTCTAACTCTGTATATCGACTTTGTAAACATTTAATCTGTAAGCTAAATTCTTGCTCTTCACAGATTTTTCCTTCCCAAGCATAAATTGAACGTATCGGGGCGGAAATCTGAACACAAGCGGCAATACGCGACTCAATTAAAGCTCGGGCCAAGGTATTGGCTTGTACTTCATCGGGGCAGGTAGTGCTAACCACTAAATACTGATGCTGCATGGTGTTAGGTATCGTCTCTTAAGAATCTTAAAGTTCGCTTAAGCCAACTCCGTTAGGCTACTTTACGTGTTTTAATGGTCTCATACATTAGCGGGTTAACAAAAGGGTGAGCTAAATATCAGTGTTTTGCTCCCTTACTTGGTCCTAATGGTTATCCTGACTTGAATTAAGACCGGATAACCCCCATTTAGTTTACAGAGATAGTCAGATAAACCTGAGGTCGGTATGTTTTTCATTATTTTTTTACTCTTTGTGCCGATCCCAGTAATAGAGCTGTCGGTGCTGATCCGTGTGGGTGAAGTGCTTGGCACTTGGACTACCATAGGTTTAGTGCTGTTTACCGCCGTGCTCGGGGTCTCTCTGGTTCGCAGCCAAGGCTTAAACACCTTAATGCAAGTACAACAAAAACTCGCTCGCGGTGAAGCACCGGGGCAAGAAATCGTTGAAGGTATGATGTTAGCTATGGCGGGCATCTTGCTCGTGATTCCCGGTTTTGTGACCGATGCTATTGGCCTATTATTCTTGACGCCATTAACCCGTCGCCCCATTGCTGCCTTGTTGTTCAAACGCATGCAGTTACGGGTTGTTGCCGGTTTACAGGGCACAATGCACGGTGGCTTTCAAGCAGGCCAAGGTCCCTTTGGGCCTAAACCACAGGACCCATTTGGCCAAGCGCCATTTGATGATAGTGTGAAAAAAGACGGTAATGTGTTTGAGGGAGACTTTGAACATAAAGTCGATCCAAGTGATATCAAACCCGCTAGCCATCAACTCTCTGATAAAGCGCAGGACAAAGAACAGGATAAAGATCTTAAGCCTTAGTCTTGTATTGTCTTAGTCGCTTGTTGCGTTAGTTTGTTATTGGATTAACTCAGTTGATTATCGCGTTTATTCGCTTGAGTTTTCTCCCTAATATCCCTATCAATCTGACCTGTGCCGCTGGTTCACCTCCCCCGTAATAGCCATTTCACTCTTAAAAAACTCCAATCCTAATAACCCGCCCACTCAGGTATAAGAGTTAACATGATATTAGATAAAAGCTTTTGGATCGCATTCATGCGATAAAGTAAGGTATTTTTAAATCATGACTCTGTATCCAAGAGAAAAAGCAATATCAGTGCTGTTGTCCATGTTGAGTAGGTTTTCGACGATAGTGAATTCAATTGCACTGTTATTCAGATAATACCTATAGCCTAGAAATACTTCGTGAGAAGGTTTTGAAAAGTCATTATCTGTTTTGAGTAAACCTTCATAATGATGTAATTCAATAAGCCAACCATGACGTCCTATTAAATACTCATAACCTAAAGATAACATTACTGCATGATCTTTATAGTCTATTCCAGATAGACTTTCATCATTTTGTCTAAAGCTTATACCTGTTGTGGAGTAAAAATGATGCATTCCAGATGTATAGCTATAATTCAGCTGTAATGCTTGTTCAAAACGGTTATCTACAAATGGGCCAGAATTAACATGGTTGTAATATAAGCTGCCACCTAGTGATAGACCATAATTATCCTCACTAAGTAATTGATATTCTAAATAGAAATTTAGGGCATTCGTTAGCGTATCGCCAGAAAGATCAGGTTGATTGATACCATTCTTTGAAAATATTTGGTTTTTGTCTTTGATTGTATTGTCGCGGCCATTTTGACCCACACCAAATGCATCATGAAACCAGATAGTGACCGAGTCAAGATGGTTATCCCCACTAAAACTCCACTTATAATTAGTATCAAACATCCATTTTTCAGTGAGTTGCCACTTTATTCCGCCATTAAGAGAATTATGATAATAGTCAGCATAGTAATCGTCAGTTTCAGCCCATACACTTGCTACTGTTGCAGATCCGTATATTTCTTTTTTCCCTTCAGGCAGTGCAAATCCTGAACGAAGTAGAGGCGTTAAGCTACCCGCATGTGTAGGTGATTGGGCATGCACACGAAGTGGCCCATAATGACTATAATTGATATTTTCTGCGAAAGTACTCGGTAAAAATATTACCGTATAAATTAGATGTGCTCTAATAGTCACAAATAAAATTTTCTTTGCATATTTCATCGAAAACTCTTTTTTATCTAATCTCTATTAAAAGCAATGTTTTGTAGTGAGGCTGATGTTATGTATAAATGACTGAAAATTTTCTGTTTGAAGCAATAAAGTTTTTGATTAGACAGATTTCTAATTAATTTTAGAATTAAAAACTACAAAAAACATACCATAATAGTACAAGTGCGAGCCAGAATGACCTACAGATAAACGGGATTGTAGTGAGTATTAGTAAAGTGCTAATAACTGCCAGTAATATTGTCTGTTTACTCATTGTCTGGACGCTATCAAAGCGTAATTTCATGATGTTTCTCAAACATAAATTATTATGCTAACAAAGTAATAACATTGTTTATGTTGTTAGTTATAGGTAGTGGTATTTCAGATGGCATTGTAAATGAATAATCAGCACTAAATATACCGCTGCTATTTACTCGTGTAAATGTGTGTAACAGGTAATTGTCCCGTATTAGCGGTGAAAATATGGAACTGATAGTTCATGTTTTTTAATTAATATATTTATTTATCAGTCATATTAGTTATCGTAATTAAAGACCAATCTCAGTTTGCCAAACTTGTTTATCTAATGGATGTGCTTGTTTAAATTGTCCCTCAAACCGTAATAGATCAAAAATGAAATGGCCAGCCAGCCACGAATGACTGACCGGCCGCGCCGGGAAGCGTTTTTGGATAAAATGCGGAGCAGGTTAGCTGGGTGATTGACCTCCTGTTGCCGTCGCTTTGATATTGAATACTAGGCTGTACATCACTGGCAGTACGATGAGCGTCAGCAGAGAAGCGAAGCCTAGACCGAAAATAATTGTAATCGCCATAGAACCGAAAAACGCGTCGGGGATCAGCGGTATCATCCCGAGCATAGTGGTTATCGCGGCCATCATCACTGGACGAACACGGCTGACACAGGAGTCGATTAAGGCAAAATAGGCTGGTTTACCTTCACTGAGCTCGAGGTTGATCTGATCGACCAAGACAATACCGTTTTTAATCACCATGCCCGACAAACTCAGTAATCCGAGTAGTGCCATAAAGCTGAAGGGCGCATCGAACAACAAGAGTCCCGCTGAAACCCCAATCAATGCCAGTGGCACAGTAAACCAGATCACTAAGGGCTGACGCACTGAGTTGAACAAGAATACGGTAATCAAAAACATCGCCAGATAACCTAAGGGAATTGAGCTAAATACCGACGCTTGTGCTTCACCTGCGGTTTCAAATTCACCGCCCCATTCCAAGCGGTAACCCGCGGGCAAGCTGATCGCTTCGACATGGTCTTTGATTTTGCGCAGTACAGAATCGGCAGTTTCATTGCTACCAAGCTTAGGATCGGCCATTACTGCGAGCATGCGCATGCGATCGCGGCGCATCACCAGCGGATTTTCCCACTCAGTGTTGAAGCTACTGACTACTTGGGTGGCGGGCACAAAGGTATTGTGTTCGCTGCTCCAAATTTGCAGCTTCCATAGGCTGTCGGCCTGCAAACGTTCTTCGGCGGGCGCTCTGGCGACGATGGGCAGCAAGTGGCTGGTTTCTCGGTATAAACCAATTTGCTTACCGCTAAAGTTAACCAATAGGGCATTGTCGAGATCTTGCTTACTGATCCCTGTTTCGCGCGCTTGGGCATTTTCCAGTTGCGGACGGATCAGGGGCACCTGATTACGCCAGTTGTGACGTATGCCATCCATGCTTGGTTCGGCGTGGAAAATCGCCTCGGCTTGAGCACCTAAAGCGCGCAGCACTTCTGGGTTATCACCGTAAAAGCGTGCCTCAATTTTGGCGGCGGGCGAAGGGCCGTTCTCCATGTTTTTTAAACGATATTGTGCCTGTGGGAAACGTTGATTTAACAAGGTTTCTAATTCTGGCATATAGGCTTTAACTGCGTCTAAATCCTGCATTTCTACAATCAACTGGGCAAAGGCGGGATAGCCTTTTTCTGGCTGATAGGGCAGTACGAAGCGCTGCGAACCTTGGCCAATAACGGTTGTTAAGTGTTTTAGCCCAACGTCTTTTTGCTCGTTCAGCGTAAGCATTAACTTCTCGATATCAGCGGTAAAACGCTCGGTCGCCTTGATGTCAGTCCCCTCTAGCATCCAGATATCCACAAAGAAAATCGGCGTGTTAGAAGCAGGAAAGAACACATTCTTGATATGACCAAAGCCCACCACAGCGCTGAAAAGCATAGTGATAACCAGCAGTATGCTCACCAGTCTAAAGCGCAGCGCTACAATTAAGCTTGTGCGATATAAGCTGAAGAACCAGCCCTTGTAGGGGTCTTGGGCTTCTTCATCGCTCGGCGCATCTTTAAATAACAGATGACAGAAAAACGGCGTGAGTGTGATGGCGGTGATCCAGCTGATAAACAGTGAAATCATCAACACTTGGAATAAAGAACGGCAGAACTCACCGGCGGCATTTTGCGATAAGCCAATGGGGGCAAAGGCAATAATGGCAATCACAGTCGCGCCCAATAACGGCCACTGGGTTTGGGACACTATCTGTTTGGCCGCTTCCAAACGGGTCTTACCGCGACGGATACCAATTAAAATGCCTTCAGTAACGACAATGGCGTTATCGACCAACATACCAAGGGCAATAATGAGTGCGCCGAGGGAGATGAGCTGTAGCTCAATCCCGAGCACTTTCATCACGATAAAAGTACCTAGAATCGTCAGCAGTAAGATCAGGCCCATCAACAGGCCTGAGCGCAATCCCATAAACAGCAGAAGCACGGCGATCACTATGGCAATGGATTCCATTAGGTTGATTAAGAAGCCGTTAACTGTCTCATCTACCGCCTGGCTTTGATTATAAACCGTCGCTAAATTCATGCCGATTGGGCGTTGCGATTCAAGCTCGGCTAAACGGTCACTGACCTTTTGCCCGATTTCGACTACATTCACACCACTAGAGAAAGAAATCCCCAGCGATAACGCTGCTTCGCCTTTATTGTGATAAAGCACGTTAGGGGTTTCGTCATAATCCCTTTCAATATTGGCAATGTCGCCAAGGTAAATCAGCTCAGAGCTACCCGGAGGGCTGACGATCAAACGCGCGAGATCCTGCACATTGCTAAATTCGCCCGTGGGATGAATGCGGATACGGTTATCGCCAATCACTAAGCTGCCCGCGTTAGAGACGACGTTTTGATTGTTCACTAAGCCATAGATATAGCTCTGATCTAACCCCAGTGCCGACAGCTTTTGCTGGGAGATTTCAATCACGACTTGCTCAGTGACGTTGCCAGCAACAGAAACCTTTTTCACTCCAGGTACTAGCACTAGCTCGCGGCGCAGATAGTCGGCGTAATTGCTCAACTCGCGGTTGCTGTAATCAGGTCCCGAAAGGTTAAATAAAATGCCATACACATCGCCAAAGTCGTCCATCACCTGTGGCGTTGCTGTGCCCGGCGGCAAGTTTCCCGCAGCATCATTGACTTTACGACGCACTTCATCCCATACCTGCGGTAGGCTGGTTTTATCGTAGCTTTCTTTAATCTCGATTTGGATTTGTGATAAACCCGCACTATTAATTGAAGTCACATGCTTAATGGCGTCGAGTTGCTGCAGGGCATCTTCGAGCGGTAATGTCACTTCTTCTTCAACTTGCTCAGGTGATGCACCGGGATAAGCCGTGATCACTAAAGCTTCTTTAATGGTAAATTCGGGGAATTCTAGTTGCCCCAAACCGGTAAAACTGACGCTACCACCCACGAGTAGTAGCAACACAAACATCCAACTGATGACTTTGTGGCGTATCGAATACTCTGCAATGTTCATCAATTACACCCCACGCTGCCAGCGTAGTGGTTTGACTTTCATGCCATCGGATAATTGAGACACTCCAGCGCTGACGATGAGATCGCCCTTGTTGACGCCCGTTAAAATCTCAACACCTTGATTACTCACGCGTCCTAGCGTCACCATCGTCGGTTTTACTTCACCCGATTGCGCTTGATAAATCCACACTTGCACTTGGCCATCTTGGTCGCGCTTATCGATAGCGGTCACTGGCACTACCGTTGACGCGAGGGCACTAGGATCTTTGACTAAGGCTAAGGTCAACTCGGCACTCATTCCTGGAAGTAGCTGAATATCTTGAGGTTGAGGTAACGAAAATACCACTTCATAGGCTTGGGTGCCCGGCGTGACTTGAGTCGAATATTCTTTAAATTTGGCATCGAAACTTTGCTCAGGGAAGGCACTAAAACGCACCTTAGCTGTAAAGTGAGCTTGATCGGTATATTGCTTCAAACCCGCCGCCATCGACTCGGGAACTTGAATGATAATATCGAGCAAGTTATTGTTTTGTAATGTTAATACACCTTGATTTGCTTGCACTATTTGGTGGTTATCCACTAAACGTTTGGCGACCGTACCGCTAAAAGGCGCCGTTAAACGGGTGTAACTCAGTTGATCGCGTGCAGCGGCTAAGGCGGCGGTGGCCGATTTGAGCTGCGCTTGAGTGCTATCAAACTCAGATTGTGAAATCAGCTTGCGATTGAGTAGCTCGACTTTACGTTTAAAGTCAGCGGCTAATAGTTCATGCTCCGCCTCGCGGGTCATTAAATTATTGTGGGCGTCCCTGTCATCAAGTTTTGCGAGTAAGCTACCTTGAGTGACTCTTTGCCCTTCAACTAATGCCAATTCTGTTAATTGTCCTGAAATGCGGAACGATAATTCTGCGCGACTATTGGCGGCAACGCGGGCTGGAAATGTTCTGAAATCTCCGTCTTCTACATTGAGTACTTCAAACAGTTTAACTGGACGAATTGTTGCCACTTGCACTGAACTTTCCGCAGGCGAACAACCACTGATCAGGGCTGGAAGCAGCATTGTCAGCGGCAAGAGTCGATATGATTTCATGGTGGAGATTTCCTAGTTAACAAATTGTCAGCATTTCTGGGCGCGAAGATACCAGCTAAATTAGTTGCAATAAACGGGATACTTTGGGATTATCAGTCCCACATAATGAGATTGAACTTAAGGTCAAAATGAAGACAGAGGACTTAGCGTTATTCCACCGAATTGCTGAAACCGGTAGTTTGATTGAAGCGGCGGATTTACTTAACTTACCTAAATCGACTGTGAGTCGGCGTTTGCAAGCCTTGGAAGATGAGCTGAACATTAAATTGTTCCACCGTCAGAGCCGCTCTATGACGCTCACTTCTGCGGGCAGTCATTTTTACCAGCGCTCGCAGAATATTTTGGCTCAGCTCGACGAAACCCTATTCGAAATGACCAATGACGATGCTGAGATCAGCGGGCATTTGCGCATTCAAATGTTCCCCATCCACAGCATGAAAATCTTGATGCAGGCCATTTTCCGCTTTATGGATATGCACCCTAAACTCACCTTAGAAGTCATCAGCAGTTCAGAATCCGTTGATATGGTGAAACATAATCTCGATGTGGCCTTTGTGGTCGAGCCTGCGTTGGATACCTTAGATTTAGTAGTGCGGCCGATTTTTACTACTGACTTACGTTTTTACGCGAGCCCTCAATATTTAGCGGCACACGGTACACCTAAAACACCGAAAGAGATTGAAGCACATAATGTGTCTATGTTCCGTTTATCCAACGGCAAAATCTTTAATGAGTTATTTATCGGTTCAGAACAAGAGGTGAGAGTCAGAGGTAATTTCTGCTCCAACAGTATTGAAGTGGCGGTTGAGTTTGGATTGCAAGGACGCGGCATAGTGTATGCGCCTGCTGAAGTCGTGGATGAATATGTACAAAGCGGTGAGTTAGTGACTTTGCTACCTGAAATCCAGCCTCACCAAGGCGAGTGTTTCTTAGCTTATCCATCAAGACGTTACGTGAGTTTAGCCTGTCGACGCTTTATCGACTATATCATGCAAGAGTTAGTGCCAAATGGCGTGCCGATCAACATGAGTGAGCAAGGCCCACGTCGATCCTGCAAAGCCTCTACGGGAGCGTTTTCAGACGATGTGTTGCGCTTTCCCGTTAAAAAATCAAGCTAGTTTACCCCTCGCTAATGGCGTTTGCGGTCGTGATCTTTGTGGGCTCACAGATCCGCTGCGCCAGCCAATAACAGGCAATTCCCATCAAAATATTGGTCACAGGTAACGCGAGCAGCAGGCCTTTAACGTCACCTATATACGATCCCAAGGCTGCTAGCGGCAGCATGAGCAGCACTAAGCGGCACAGATTGATGACTAATGAACTCATAGGCCTGTGGTAGGCATTGAGCGAGGTCGCGACAATAATCACTATACCCAAAGGCCCGTAGGCACAGGGCAGCACTAAGATATAAAAACTCAGCCATTCGATAACCTGCGGATCGGTACTGAATAAATGCGCGATAGGCTCGGCTAAAAAGATCAGGGGGATATAGAGTAAGGTTTGGAAAATAAAGATAAATTTTATCGATAACAGCAGGGCTTCTTTCGCTCTGTGTGGCTGTCCTGCCCCTAAGTTTTGCGCAATAAAGGGCATTAAACTCGACGACAGTGCCATCACCACTATTAATAGCACTGACTCTAACCGAGTACCGGCACCAAAGGCTGCTACGGCGCTGTGATCGATATGCGCCAACATGGCCATAATAATGGCATTGGCTAGTGGATTGATTAAATTCATCAAGGCGGCGGGTTGTGCTATATGGGCTAGTTTGCTCCAGTTCGCGCGCATTCTGTCTATGTCAAAGGCGGCCCATTCGAGCATTTTGCGCCTGACAATCAACAAATATCCCGACAAAGATAAGGCAATCAACCAAGCGAACAGGGTTGCAATTGCGGCGCCTTGGATTTCTAAACGTGGAAATGGCCCAATACCAAAAATCAGTAACGGATCGAGGATAAGATTGATGATTGCCGCCAGTGCCATGATCATCGCCGGCGAGCGAGTATCGCCAGTGGAACGTAAGCCTTGATTGCCTACCATCAACAATACCAGCAGCGGTGCGCTGACATACCAGTAAATCATATAGTCGTGGATCAGTGGCAAGCTGTCATCGTTTGCCCCGAGTAAGCGAAACAGTGGCTCGATAAAAATGCTACCCAGTGCGGCTAAACTGGCGATCAAGACAAAGGTGAGCAATAAGGCATCATGCAAGAACACTTTGGCCTTGTGGGCATTACCCGAACCGATAAGTCGACCTAAATTGGTCGAGACTCCAGCGCCAATACCAATGGCGATGCTAGAGATCACTAAGGTCACCGGGAAGGTAAAACTGATGGCGGCTAAGGCTTCGGTGCCCAATTGGCTGATAAAAAAAGTGTCAGCGAGGCTGAAACCTAGAATGGTCATAATGCCAATTAAGTTGGGGAGGCTCATGTTGAGCAGTACACGACCAATTGGCGCGGTGAGCAGCCCGTGTCTGTCTTTCATGGAAAAATAGTGCCTTGTTAGCGAGCGGAGGCGAGATTCTAGCAGGATTGTGCGGACTTGAAAAAACCGACATCAAAAAATTGAAGTTTTTTTTGTAAATGCCCTTGGATCTCGACACTGTCAGCCCCATATCTCAGACAGCAAAAGAGCAGACTAAGGTGTCTGTTTTTTTAATCACAAATAGGCTCGATTGTAGGGCATCAAATCATTAGGAGAGTTCATAGATGAATATTCGTCCATTACATGACCGCGTAATCGTTAAGCGTCTAGAAGTTGAATCTACATCAGCGGGTGGCATAGTACTGACCGGTAGCGCCGCTGAAAAATCAACTCGCGGTGAAATCCTTGCTGTGGGCAATGGCCGTATTTTAGAAAATGGCACAGTTAAGCCACTGGATGTCAAAGTGGGTGACGTGGTGATCTTCAACGAAGGTTACGGCGTTAAGAAAGAAAAAATCGACGGTCAAGAAGTCTTGATCCTGTCGGAAGCTGACCTGATGGCAGTAGTGGGTTAATCCTCAGCATCAATTCGACATTCCAATTAATCATTAAAAATTTAAAGGATAATCAAGATGGCAGCTAAAGAAGTTGTATTTGGTAATGACGCTCGCGTAAGAATGCTGGCTGGCGTAAACATTCTCGCAAACGCAGTTAAAGTGACCTTAGGCCCTAAAGGCCGTAACGTGGTATTAGACAAGAGCTTCGGCTCACCACTGATCACTAAAGACGGTGTTTCTGTTGCCAAAGAAATCGAGTTAGAAGATAAATTCGAAAACATGGGCGCGCAAATGGTTAAAGAAGTTGCTTCTAAAGCCAACGATGCCGCCGGTGATGGTACTACTACTGCAACTGTACTGGCTCAAGCCATTGTAGTTGAAGGCTTAAAAGCCGTTGCAGCCGGTATGAACCCAATGGATCTGAAGCGCGGTATCGACAAAGCCGTTATCGCTGCTGTGGCTGAATTAAAAGCCTTATCACAACCTTGTGCAGATTCAAAAGCGATTGCGCAAGTTGCGACTATCTCTGCAAACTCTGACGAATCTATCGGCGAAATCATCGCAACTGCGATGGAAAAAGTTGGCAAAGAAGGCGTGATCACAGTTGAAGAAGGCCAAGCGTTAGAAAACGAATTGGACGTAGTAGAAGGTATGCAGTTTGACCGTGGCTACCTATCTCCATACTTCATCAACAAGCCAGAAACGGGCAGTGTTGAATTAGATCACCCATTCGTACTGTTAGTAGACAAAAAAATCTCTAACATTCGCGAACTGTTACCTATCCTTGAAGGTCTGGCAAAAACCGGTAAGCCATTACTTATCGTTGCTGAAGACGTTGAAGGCGAAGCATTAGCAACATTAGTTGTGAACAACATGCGCGGTATCGTGAAAGTGGCTGCCGTTAAAGCACCTGGCTTTGGCGATCGTCGTAAGGCAATGCTGCAAGACGTAGCAATCCTGACTGGCGGTACTGTTATTGCTGAAGAAATCGGCCTAGAGCTTGAAAAAGCAACCCTGGAAGATTTAGGTACAGCTAAGCGTGTTGTGATCACTAAAGACAACACTACCATAATCGATGGTAACGGTGAGCAAACACAAATTGCTGCTCGTGTAAGCCAAATCAAACAACAAGTTGAAGAATCAACTTCTGACTACGACAAAGAAAAACTGCAAGAGCGTATGGCTAAACTAGCTGGCGGCGTAGCAGTAATCAAAGTTGGCGCAGCGACTGAAGTTGAAATGAAAGAGAAAAAAGCCCGCGTTGAAGATGCTCTGCATGCAACTCGCGCTGCGGTAGAAGAAGGCGTGGTTCCTGGCGGCGGTGTTGCTCTGGTTCGCGTAGCTTCTAAGATCGCTGAAGTAGAAGTATTAAACGAAGATCAAAAACACGGTGTGGTTATCGCACTGCGTGCAATGGAAGCGCCACTACGTCAAATCGCCACTAACGCGGGTGAAGAAGCGTCAGTTGTTGCTAACACAGTGAAGAACGGCAGCGGTAACTTCGGTTACAACGCCGGTAATGATACTTACGGTGATATGTTAGAAATGGGTATCCTTGACCCAACTAAAGTGACCCGTTGTGCATTGCAATTCGCTGCGTCAATCGCAGGTCTGATGATCACTACAGAAGCTATGGTTGCTGAGATCCCACAAAATGCTGGCCAAGATATGGGCGGTATGGGTGGGATGGGCGGAATGGGCGGCATGATGTAATTTTTGCTGGTCTAAAACGTTGATTACGGCGTTGCTGCTCGCTCACATACACACAACGTATGCTACGCTCACAGCGCCTTGTACTGAACGTTTTATCCTGCGCAAAAACGTCTACGGTCTTTAGCTTAATCGCTTAAACCTAAATTGTTGTAAGAGAAAAATGAAAACCCCGACTCGGGTAACTGAGTCGGGGTTTTGTTTTTGGTCTGGTGACTTGGGAGTATGAGGTGTACTTACCTACACTTTTTGGGATTTAAGCACTGAAATGGCTATAAAGGTGTAACATTGTACACTTTTGGTTGACTTGTCATTTTCAACAATCCAAAAGTGTAGTTCTGTACACTTTTATATTGAATGGGGCTAGTTTTAGGGCTAAGGTGTATGAAGTTACACTTTTGGAGATGATGATGGTATCACCGCTAAATCAACAATCCCTCGGCTTGTTAATTAAAGAGCGAAGGAAAAGTGCTGCTCTTACTCAAGACGTGGCAGCCATGCTGTGCGGCGTAACCAAAAAAACGCTGATCCGAGTTGAAAAAGGTGAGGATGTTTATATCTCAACCGTATTCAAAATTCTTGATGGTCTGGGGATTGATATCGTTTCGGTTCAAACCAGCGACACCGAAACTAACGGCTGGTATTAACCTATGAGTACTTCCAAAAAGCTCACGTTAGAGATGCACCTCGGTGATTTAATTATCGGGGAATTATCCTTTGATACGACGACCGACACCTTTGCCGTACATTACACCAAAGACTGGCAACAAAGTGGATTCCCACTATCCCCAACAATTCCCTTAGATGGCACAGGAAGTAGCAGTCAGATATCGATGTTTTTGGTTAACTTATTACCGGAAAACAAAGGATTAGATTATCTAATTGAATCGCTTGGCGTCTCCAAGGGAAATACCTTTGCCTTGATCCGTGCAATTGGCCTCGATACCGCAGGTGCTGTTGCATTTGTTCCTAAAGGGACTTTGCTGCCTGAAACACAATTACGGCCAATTAAGGCTGAAGAAGTTATTCAGCGAATTGAAGATCCCACAATGTGGCCGATGGAAATTTGGGACGGCAAACCTCGACTGTCGGTAGCGGGTGTACAACCTAAATTAAACCTGTTTTATAACGGTGAAGAATTTGCATTTGCCGAAGGCGCGCTTTCATCAACCCATATTGTTAAATTCGAAAAATATCGCCATTTAGTGCTCAATGAATTTATGACGATGCGCCTAGCTAAGGCGATTGGAATGAATGTTGCTAATGTTGATATCGTTCATTTTGGAGATTACAAAGTACTCTGTGTCGAACGCTTTGACAGACGTTATATGCCAAATGAGCAAAGGGTATTAAGAAGGCATATTGTCGATAGCTGCCAAGCACTTGGTTTTAGTGTTAGCAAAAAATATGAACGTAATTTTGGTTCAGGGCGTGATGTTAAAGATATCCGTGAAGGGGTAAGTTTTAACAGGCTCTTTAGTCTCGCAGCAAAATGCCGTAATCCAGTGGCCGCTAAACAGGATATGTTGCAATGGGCGCTATTCAATTTACTGACCGGTAATGCTGATGCACACGGTAAAAACTACTCATTTTTTATGACGCCAAGCGGAATGGAGCCAACTCCTTGGTACGATTTGGTCAGCGTGGCTATGTATGAGGATTTTGAACAACAGCTTGCGATGGCAATCGATGACGAATTTGATCCAAACAGCATTTACGCGTATCAATTGGCCGCATTTATTGATGGCTTAGGTTTACCAAGAAATTTATTAATCAGTAACTTAACGACAATAGCGCGAAGAATACCGCAGGCAATAGCTGAGGTGGTTTCAATGCTCCCGGCCCTCGATGAGAGTGAAACATCATTTGTGGCTCATTACAAAGCGCAGTTACTGGCGAGATGTGAGCGTTACCTTAGTTTTGCTGACGAGGTCAGGGATGTGGAAGTGTAGCTCTAGCTATATCTTATCACCCAGCGGTAATTTCGTAGGGAAGGGGGCACTCCTGTCACCTTCGCTTTATTTGTTAATCTATAGAGTTGGGCATATCCCATAATTCTTGATTGCTTTTAAAAGCAAAATCAAAGTCGTGGGGCTTCACCCCACACCCGACCAAAAGGGGAAAAGCGCCTGTTCCCCTTTTGGAAATCCCCCGGCGTCCCTAGCGAAGTTACATGCATTGGTTAGTAGCTTCGTGCTTATTCGAAAATCGCTAACGCTTCCGATGGTACATCCTGTACCCCGAAAGCTACGCAGACGTCCTGTCTGCGTCACACGCCATTCTTTCAATAAAGAGTCTTCAACGCCCCGCGGCAACTTCGCAGGGGAGGGTGAACTTCTGTAGTCTCGGTGTCTGTTGTTAGATCCAAAAGAGTTATGCCTGCCCCATCTTTGTCGCAGGTATTTTTTAAGCATGTTATTCCCCTTGGGATGCATTGCCTCACGGCAGAATTGAGCGCCTCACGGCGGGTTAAAGTGCCCACGCTTCACAGCGTTTGCGGGCTTGCGGTTTATAGGTATACGGGGATTTTAGGCGGGAGAAAAGCGTACCCGTTAACGGGTACTTATTATAAAGATTTCAATTCATCTGGTATATCAACATTAAAGTATGAAAAACTAAAAAGTAAACGTTCTTTAATAATGTGAGTATCATCTTTATCAGTAAATTCTTTTATCTCGGAGATCACTTGCTTTAGTATTAAGTTGAAATAATCTTCATCGAAAGCTTCTACCTTTATCTCTTTTCTTGTTAAGTTTTCTACCTCGAAAAAGCCAAAGTGCTTAAGAGCACAATATGCCATATAAGCGAAATCTAACGATATAGCAAGTCTCAGGGATTTTAAATTCTCTTGGTTTAAAATCACCCCAGCCTTGAAGCTTAAATACATTACTAATAAAGTAACGTTACATGGCAATATTGCCCCTTTTACAATAACTTCTTTTAAATCAACTTCATTGAGTTCATCCAAAGCAACGTTTTCATTGTTTTTATCAGAAAAGTGTCTTTGAGAATTCAAAATAGTACCAATTTTATCGAAACCCTGATTAACTGAGTGAGGAATGATTTTTACGTCATCAGAGAAATCATTAATTTTTGAACTTAACTCTTTAGTTATTATTAAAAGTGCATTACTTGCGGATTCAACATCCTTTGCTGATAAGTTAATTGTTGTTGCAGTTCCCTTGATATCGTTAAAAGACTTTGCTAAATCACTATTTGAATGAACAGCATAGAAAATGGCAAAGACCGCCAAAATTAATGAAGAAATTGTCGCCGCAAATGATACATAAGCAACTACCTGTACGTTTTCAGCAAAATTTGCACTAGATAAATATACTATCAAGCCAACTAGAATTAGCACTATGTAAAAAAAATGAATGCCACTTTTTTCAACAAACTGTATATAAATAAGTTTTTTAAAGCTGTAATTTTCTTCTACTTCACTGTTAGATGTTTTTTTCACTTTTTATCTCCAGCAACTTTTATTTCAGCACATTACTGTCATCGACTCCTAAAATCAATATGTTACTCTGTTAACTCCTTGTTTGAATGATCAAAGTTTTGTTTGATAAAATATTCCCCTTAACTACCTCATTCATATCCTTCATCACATAATCCAGCGGCACCAGCTTTGCCAGTACGATGGGGCTGATATCCATTTCGGCGGCCACAACGAATGATAGTCGCATTACCTAATGCGGGCACAGCCACATTTTGTAACGTGTTTGACGTTGTGGCTATCCTTCTGCTTTATTTATTGGCTTTTTTAACGCTGATTACAATTCATATTGATTGATGGGACTTGGCTTTTAATAGCATTAACATAAAGCCTGAATTTAACGAGCCATCCATTGTTAAATTTGCAGAGTGTATGCTTGTAAAAAGGCATACAGATAACTGGATAGTTGGTTGGATTAAGCATTGGCATGTAAGTGACCGTTGACGGCATGGCCGCTCTTTCATATCTGACCCATAGGGATATGGGAAATGTCACTATGATGTCTGGAACATCATTGACCATGTGATCGCGGCATTTGCACTTCCGTATGCAGCAGATGCCGTCGTCGAGGCCTCATGGATACTTCTTGTGAAATAAAAGGGGTGGCGCGTCACTGGAATGACAGTGCTTAATAATCAGCTTCCGCTGTTAAGCCGCAAACGAGCAGCAAAAGAATTTAACGAGCCATCTATTGTTAAATTTGCAGAGTGTATGCTTATGAAAAGGCATACAGATAACTGGAAAATTGGTTGAATACTAATATATTGGCAGACATTTAAGCTGAACAAAAATAGTGGGTTAAGCTCTTATTCTCAATTACAATGCACTATTTTTATTCGCTAAATGCGGCATTAAACGAGCAGGAAACCCAGTATGAATATCCCAATGATTACCGCGCTTCAGAGTGCTATTACCGAAGCGCTCGCGAGTATACCAACCTCTGAGGCGGAGCAGATCTATGCATTGTCTTTCTATATCAACAACGAATATGACGATCCCCGTCTACCTACGCTGACAGTCGGCTATAACACAGTCGATGAGTGGCATGCCTCGATTCCAAATGCTTCTAGCTCTGACGAAGCAAAATGGAACTATGCCTTCTGGCTTCAAAACGAACTCCTCGTCTTTGGGGATTCTGACTCTCAGACTGCGGATATCTTAGCTCGCTGGGTGGCCGATCTAGGTCTCGGGTACAGTGATGCGGAGGAAGATGTCGATTTTGATCGCTGCCTTGAGCTCGGTCAGGAGATAACCGAGCAATTTGTTGCCGCAGTATGCGTTGTCGCTTCTACACTCCATTCCAACTTAACCGTTAGTCGCGTTTTCGGTCGTTCGGTACCCATCATAGTTCACGAGCTCGAGTACTATAACGAGATCGCAGATCAGACAGAGGCCTGTAACCCTCCCAGACTCGCCGAAGAGTTCGTTTCTTGGGTGCGCTCAATCTAACGTTGGTTATCAGTTATAGGTGGTAAGGATATAGGGCAGATTGGTTGGCGGTTTCAATAAGTCTAATCACAGAGTTTAATCACATAGCTTAATCACATATGAAAAAGGATGCATCGATGAACGATGAGCAATACGAGAAGGGGCTTGAGGTGCGTCGTGCTGTGATGGGCGATAGTTATGTGGATAAGGCGCTCAATAGTGCGACGGATTTTACGCAACCGCTGCAAGATTTAGTTACGGCCAATTGCTGGGGTGAGGTTTGGGTACGTGATGCCATCTCAAGGCAAACGCGCAGTTTGATTACCATAGCGACGCTGGCGGCATTAAAGGCGCCGACTGAGTTAAAGGGCCATGTGCGGGGCGCGCTAAACAATGGCTGCTCGGTTGAAGAGATCCAAGAAGTCTTACTGCATTGCACCGTTTACTGCGGTATGCCTGCGGGGATTGAAGCTTTTCGAGCTGCAAAAGAGGCGATTGAGGAGTGGCAGGCGCAACACAGTTAGCTCACTTGGTATTAATCATTTTGAGCGTCAATGGCTTGGAGGTTTAGTTGCTGTGAGATTTAATTACTTTGCGGTTTAGTGGTTTTAACATTCGCTAGGGGAACTGAGTTACGCGCATTCCCCTAGCGCATGATGGCTACAAACTTGAACAGTCTGCGCTTATTTTTGCAGTTGGGCTTTTGCGGCTTCTACTTTTGAGAAATCCAAACCGAGTTCGAGCACGGCTTCTTTGATCAAAGCCGGTTTCTGCATCACTAGCCCCAGCAGTTGTTGTAGTTTTTCGGCTGGGATGCCTAATTGACCGAGCGTACCCATCGCCATTAATGGATTTTCGGTTAATGTTTGAAACAGTTCTTGAATTTTAGCGTCACTGACGTTGTGTTCTTTTAAGATGGCAATAATGGGATTCATTGCATTACCTTGTTGATATGAAAGTTAAACAGGTGCCGATTTTATCACAGTTCTGCCAGAGTGGTTGCCTCACACATGCTGTACCCGTTGGATGTTGCCACGCTTTACCTATGCCATTAAGCGCATTAGATTTTATTCCCAATAAGCTTTACTCTGGTGACGTATTCCCCAAAATCTGCCGATAAAACCTGAGCGACTGTCGTGCATCGTGAGCCGTTGCATTGGATATTGTGGCTCTAGATATCATGACTCTAAGATATCATGACTCTAAGATATTGTGGCTCTAGATATGATTGCCTTAGATATCATGGAGCAATGCGATTGGGTAATCGCTGGCTTTTATCATCCCTTAAAAAAGAAAGGAACTGTGGTTATGCTTGATGTTGTCGCGAACCAAGACAAAAGTATTGTGGTTAAACAGTTACGATACGGGCGTGATAATGAGATGTTAGTCGTCGATGAGTGGCAACTGCATCCTGCTGAACATTGGGCGATTTTCGCGACTGACAGTTATTGTGGTTCCTTGCTCGGGCGAATATTAACGGGTGATATTCTGCCCGATGAAGGAACGATTTCTGGCTTGCCGCAACGTATCGGCTGGGTGTCACTTGGGTTGCAACAAGCATTGCTGGAGCGCGAGTTAGAAAAAGACGAACTGGATTACGGTTCGAGTGTCGAATCCTTAGTGTTGGAATGCTGCCAAGATGCCAAGCAACTCCCAGCATTATTACAAAAGGTTGGGCTTGAGCCGCTGCGTCGGCGCGGTTTTCGGCAATTATCCACGGGCGAAACGCGCAGAGTCATGCTGGCACGTGCACTGGCAATGTTACCGCAATTGCTGATTTTAGATGACCCTTATGCAGGGCTTGATGCTGAACATCAGGCGAGCTTATCTGAGCTGCTGAGTGAAGTGGCCGAGCATAGCCAGTTGCTGATCATTACCTCTCGCCAAGAAGAATTGCCGCCGTGCATCAGCCATGTGGCGCTGTTTAATGGTGAGATGCTCAAATCGGGGCAGAGTGTGCACAAACTCAGCCCGTCGATGTCGATTGAGCAATGGCACAATCATCCAGTGATGGCGCAGCTGAATGCGTTATCGGCGCAACGTAGCGATGAACTCTTGGCCTTGATGGAGCGGCAAAGGCACAACGCCGAGGCGTTTGATCCTCTGGTCGAGATTAAAAATGGCAAAGTGGAATATGTCAGTGGGCTGATTTTCAGCGGCGTGAATTGGCGCATCGAGGCAGGGCAACATTGGCAAGTTCGTGGCCCAAATGGCTGCGGTAAAAGCACTTTGCTGGGGTTGATTTTAGGCGACCATCCTCAATGCTATAGCAATGACATCACGCTCTTTGGCCGACCTCGCGGAAGCGGCGAGAGTATTTGGCAGATTAAACAACGGATTGGCATAGTATCGTCGGCGCTACACTTGCAATATCGCGTCAGTTGCTCGGCATTAGATGTGCTGCTTTCGGGCTTTTTTGACTCTATTGGCCTGTACCATAAACCCACTAAACCTCAGCTAGATTTGGCGAAGGAATGGTTAGCTATTCTGCACATGACAGGGCTGGCAAGCACGAGTTTTAAGAAGCTCGATTATGGTCAGCAGCGGTTATTGCTGATAGGTCGTGCCTTGATTAAACAGCCACTGTTACTGATTTTAGATGAGCCGTATCAGGGCTTAGATTTTATCAATCGCACCTTAGTGATGCGGGCGCTGGAGATGATAGCCGAGCATCATCTGAGCCAATTGCTGTACGTGTCGCACCATAGGGAAGATGCCTTACCTGCGATTAAAAACTTTGTCGATTTTATCAAGCAAGATGACGACTATTCGGTACAGGTGAACTACTGTGAGTCTGAGGATTTAACCCGTTTAAATCAGTAAATGCCACCTATCACAGCAGCTTAACGGCTGCTTACTTGTTTGCAGAGTTTGTCATTATCCCTCGGCACTCCAATGCAGGTTAAGATTGACCTTACAGGGCGCTAGCCATTGAGTGTGTTAGTCACGCTCAATGGCAATATACCTGTGGCGCGAAAGATTTTCGTATTCCAGTGAAAACTGAGATGCACCACATATCGATAATGATGGCATCGCCCTAGTGTTTAATCCCCCATTCGTCAGACAGCAGTTCTGTTAATTAGCCATGCTTGATATAGGTAACTGTGAGCCGTCTTACAGTTTTGAATGTCGTTGGCGCGAATAATAGTTTCTGGCCTAGGCCGGAAACTCGTGACAGTTTTATGGTTCATCCACTGAACTTATTCATCAAGTCAGTTATCACGCTTGAGAATCCAGAACTATGGACTCCCTTAGCGAGATGAGCCCGAGTGTCACTCGTAGTACCGAAGATGTGCACTAAGACCTAAAACCCGATTTCAAGACATATAAGACGACTTAAAGATAAAAACATTTATGCCAAGACCCAAAAAATGCCGTCAATTATCGAGCTGTGTGCCCTGTAGCCTATTTAAGCCTAATGGGATCCCTGCGGTTAAATTAACTCATATTCAATTAGAGGCCGATGAGTTTGAGGCCCTCGAACTGGGTGACGTCAAAAGATTAAGCCAGATCGAAGCCGCGGCCTTGATGGGGATCTCTCGGCAAACCTTTGGATACCTTCTCGCCAATGCCCGTAAAAAGGTGGCGACGGCTATCACTCAAGGTCAAGCCTTGAGGCTGCCAACCCAAACAGACAAGGATTTATCATGATTATTGCCATGCCGATGAGCCGCGAACGCCTCGCCAGTCACTTTACGAAAGCCCTACAAATTGGCTTTTATAACGAACAATTTCAGATGATCAAGCTGGTCGATAACCCGGCAATTGAAGGTGACTGTAGTGCCAAAAAAGCCTTATTAGAGCTGATTATTCAACAAGGTACCGACATTGTACTTGTGCAGAATATCGGTGAGCGCATGTTAGGAAAGTTGCTCGATGCGGGGATTAGTGTGAGCAAAGGTAGTGCGAGTCAAACAGTGGCGACTTTGCTTGCACAAACGGCGGATCTTAATCTTAGGTTGACGGATGCATCCCAAGGTCGCGCTTCACTCAAACATGCAGCCAAGGGTGGATGTTGTCATTCTACAGGTGACGGCTGCGGTTGCAGCGGTAAAGCTAAAGCTGCACCTGGTTCAACGCGTCTTATAAGCACGCCAGCAGTACAGGTTAAGCTCGATAAGTCAGTGCATTACGCTGGGTTTAGACCCTTGGTAAATAAATAATATCAGTGTTTAATTTGAATTATTCCGCCACAGTTAAAGCGTAGGGGCGGGCAAGCGCCCCTCGAATATCCGCTAACGAAAACACCTTGGAAAACCGTCCAAAGGTTTTGCCATAAAACACACATTCCACCACAGGCAAGGCAAATACATTGCGGCTCGCCGCTATCTCACCTTGGGCTTGGCAATCAATATAGGCCATCCGCATCTGCGGGAACGCTTGCGCCAACATCTCAGCAATTCTCGGTTTGAGCGTTTGACACACACCGCAGTCCGGCGCGCCAAATAACAACAGCACCGCCGCATGCTCAGTTAACATGGACTCAAGCATCTCAGGTGAATCAATGTGCGTGATGATATCGGTGTGCATGCGTTGCCATTTGGAAGTTGTGATGAGTATGAATTCATGGGCTAGTTTGCGTATTTCTAGGGTTAAAGCCAGCCCATTGTTACCACGCTACTACCGATAAATTGACCAAGGTAGAATAAGCCAAGCATGAGAAGCCCGATACTGGCAGCAATCACTCCGATTTGCTGTATGCCTGTCAGGCTATCTCGCCATTGTTTTAGATTATTTATCATTTCACTACTAGGGTCTGTTGATCTTTGCTGTACAAATGTTGTTCAGCAATACATCGGCAGCCACATTAACATAAACGCCAGTGACACCATACTGGCGTAATTTCTTGCTAGCTTGTCATATCTTGTTGATATTGCTCGATAGTGCTTAATTCTTCCAAAAGCATTCTCCACTAAATGTCGATACCGATATAAGCACCAATCGACTCTTTCTTGAGGTGTATTCTTATAGCGGCGCCTTGGAATAACAGATTTCCCTTCCC
>NZ_JAKKRL010000015.1:0-117536 GCF_025654335.1 Shewanella sp. SM21 | reverse complement strand
GAGAATCTCGCGACAACGGGTCGTGACGTTTTCCTTGGTTCTGAATAATTCATCCGCGAGAACGTATGGCATGGCTCTGAAAATGCTCCTTGGGGCCTAACGATCATAACGCAACGGCGCGCATTTTCCGTGTCCGTTGCTGTGGCTTGTTTTGTAAGTGACAGATTACGTAAGAAGTGCGCATAATGATGGGCTATTTAACTTCCTTGTATCTGAACTCTCCATATTCCGCCAACATAGAGAATGTTTGTTCACCACTTGAATTTGGCTGGCGTTGGCTGCGTACAAGCTCAATTCACCCGCAAAGCTATCGCTTCAAGCATGTCTAAAAGTCATACGCAATAAATCAATTATTTATGCAGCCACTTTGTATCATTACTTAAATTTGGTCAATCTTTGTACGTCAGATTTAGCCTAAAATCTCAATGCAGAAGCGTAATGGGGCATTTCCGAGTTAAAACCTTAACTCTAACTCGTCATTTTTGTTTTAGTGTATTAAGTGGTGCCAGCAATCTGCAAGCTCTGATTAAACCTTGAATTACAAGTGACAGATTGCGTCCTGACTAAACCAATTTATCGTTAATTTGGTTGATGATAACTGCCATGTTTTTGCGTTACGAAGCATAATCCTCAAGGCTTACACGACCTCAACGCGCATCATAAAGCCTCTCGGCCGTTACCCATAAATCCGATGGATTACAATTCAGCGCTTGGGCTAGTTTCCATACAGAAGCTATAGATGCCTTCGCGACACCACGTTCAACGCTTGATACAAATGATCTGGCAAGTTCGGCCTTATCAGCAAGCCCCTCTTGGTTATAGCCTAGCTCGACTCGGCGTAACTTAACTGCGCGACCAAAAGCCATTCCCATCTTTAACACTTCATCATCATTCACTAGAGAACCCCAGGATATTAAATACTGGATAATTCTCAAGGACACACGATAGACAAACCACGCCATAAACATTACATTTAGACCTGTATAATGGTCATTTGGTCATTTTTACATTAAGAACACCTACCGATAGAATGTAAATGTCTTCTTTCGGAACAAACAGTGTCTTCAAACACGCTAATTAAAAGGAGTTACACATGTCAGTCGTAAAAACCATGTCAATCATAGGAATGGTGTTTTTCCCATTATGCTTAATCCTTGCTTCTGCATTTGCAGACATCGATCTAGAGGCTTCAGCTGGATGGGGGATATTTGCCGCCATGTATGGGATTGGGTATTCCATCACTGTTTTTGTTAAAACTAAAAATGCAGCTAATAGCGCAACTTAAACATTCAATTGTGCCCCTTATGTGGATAGGGGCCTCAATCTACTGATTACCAATCAGCGAGCAGCACAGTGCAATACCGTCCATAGCAACGAAGAGCTCTACAGATCCGAATGCCAATTTACAGCATGAGAAACAGTAAAACCTCCCATTTAGTGCAAGTCACCGTTAGCGGTCGATTACAAAATTTAGGTGTATTTATGATGAAACAATTACTTATTGCTTTTGCATTGCTAGGAATGACTAGTGCTTGCAGTGATTCTAAACCGAATGTTGAAATTGAAATCTACGAAAGAGCAAGTCTGTATATAAAATCATATGAAGTGAAGATCAAGGCTATTGAAGATCATGTCATAGTAAACGACATCATTGTAAACAGAGGTAACTGTGAAAGCCTTTTCGAGAAAAAAGGCTTTCCCAAACAGCTTAAATTTGGTCAATTTATTTCTGTCTCTTATGGAGGCTCGTGTGATCTAACGCAAGTTGACGTAGTAACCAATAATGGGAGCTGGACAGTTACCTACTGAGTTCGCCTTAATTTGATACAGGAGGTGCTAACTAATTAGACGGTAACTTTAGCACATCAGTACAAGCATCTTGAAGAGTTAGAAGAACCCTATCCTGAAAAGCGCATAAAAAAGCCTCAATGAAGAGGCTTAATGCTATTGGGTAACGCCAACGAAAAATCGTCAAACTTGTGTTTTTAACTGCAGCCAAACTTGGCTAGCTTTCTAAGCCGTCTGTGAGACGGTGAACCTTAACGTAGTTGCAGGTAATAAACTGATTATTTTCCAAGCTGCCTGTACGGCAGTGAACGGGGCAGTGGTAAGGATTGGTTTTCTCAGTCATTTCTAAGCTGCCTGTACGGCAGTGAACAAATTGAATAGCCCTCAGGACTACCTTTGTACTTTCTAAGCTGCCTGTACGGCAGTGAACTCCTGTTGTCGGAAATCCCAGACCCAAGTTACTTTCTAAGCTGCCTGTACGGCAGTGAACTGGTTGAGATTCTAGAATCGTCTGTTCGTGCTTTTCTAAGCTGCCTGTACGGCAGTGAACGGTTTGTTGTTTGAAGCGGTTGAACGGTTCTTTTTCTAAGCCGCCTGTACGGCGGTGAACTGACAGCTCATCAAGCAAATCCTTCATTTTCTAAGCCGCCTGTGCGGCGGTGAACGTCATGGCTGCTAAAGAAATGCAAGGCCACATTTTCTAAGCCGCCTGTGCGGCGGTGAACTTTGTCTTCTGTGTATTTCATACGGTTAGCATTTTCTAAGCCGCCTGTGCGGCGGTGAACGGCTTCAAATTGGCCGCCATCGACTGTTGTTTTTTCTAAGCCGCCTGTGCGGCGGTGAACACTGCCCTAACAGCGCTTTGCTTCAACATGATTTTCTAAGCCGCCTGTGCGGCGGGGAACAAATCACCAACGTGCCCAAGTGTCTGCATGTTTTTCTAAGCCGCCTGTGCGGCGGTGAACTGATTCGATTTTGTCATTCATACGAGTCCTTATTTCTAAGCCGCCTGTGCGGCGGTGAACCTGAACATCTAAAAAACCTGTTTACACCCAAGTTTCTAAGCCGCCTGTGCGGCGGTGAACTGAGGCTGAAAAGCTTGTATTACCTTTGACAATTTCTAAGCCGCCTGTGCGGCGGTGAACCGTTTCATCCAGTTATGCAGCGCGATAAACGGTTTCTAAGCCGCCTGTGCGGCGGTGAACTATCCCTACTCACAAGGGTTATTGTTTGAAGCTTTCTAAGCCGCCTGTGCGGCGGTGAACATGCAATAAGAAGAACTTTCAACCCACTCAAATTTCTAAGCCGCCTGTGCGGCGGTGAACATGCAATAAGAAGAACTTTCAACCCACTCAAATTTCTAAGCCGCCTGTGCGGCGGTGAACCTAACCCACATAGCTAATAGTTCTGGCTCTTGTTTCTAAGCCGCCTGTGCGGCGGTGAACCAATGGCAGCTACATCTGCAATATCACTCATTTTTCTAAGCCGCCTGTGCGGCGGTGAACTCGCCCTTATCTTTGCAATCATTGCACTGATATTTCTAAGCCGCCTGTGCGGCGGTGAACTGTGATGTTGTTAACGCAGAACGCGAATTAATTTTCTAAGCCGCCTGTGCGGCGGTGAACATTGATCGGGTTTAATGTCCCATCATCAAAGTTTTCTAAGCCGCCTGTGCGGCGGTGAACAGGAATCCGGCGGTGAAGTGACCGCGATTGATTTTCTAAGCCGCCTGTGCGGCGGTGAACAAATAACCACGCATACCGCAATTTCACTATCGTTTCTAAGCCGCCTGTGCGGCGGTGAACATTGAAGGTGATAAACATGTTAGGCAGCAAATTTTCTAAGCCGCCTGTGCGGCGGTGAACCCACCTCCAACTGGAGATGATAGAACAATAGATTTCTAAGCCGCCTGTGCGGCGGTGAACCTTAATCCACTGCGGATTAAAAACGGCGGTGTTTTCTAAGCCGCCTGTGCGGCGGTGAACCCAACTGCTTAAGGGCGCGTTTTGCTGTGGCTTTTCTAAGCCGCCTGTGCGGCGGTGAACTGACACATGAACGACCCGCATTCGGGGCAGTCTTTCTAAGCCGCCTGTGCGGCGGTGAACCGAATGGGCTACGACATGGAAACGACGATCGATTTCTAAGCCGCCTGTGCGGCGGTGAACGAACTTCAAAGAAAACACTAAAAACTGCGTATTTTCTAAGCCGCCTGTGCGGCGGTGAACTATCCTTACTTCCAGAAATCAAGTAAACAACATTTCTAAGCCGCCTGTGCGGCGGTGAACTGAAAAACAACGCTGCCTTTTTCAATGCAATTTTTCTAAGCCGCCTGTGCGGCGGTGAACGCAGTATCCGTTGCCACTGATTGAACTCCATTTTTCTAAGCCGCCTGTGCGGCGGTGAACCTCAGCTTCGGCTTTAGCCTGTTCTTCTGCTTTTTCTAAGCCGCCTGTGCGGCGGTGAACAATCACCAGCAAGAATGATTTTTGCTTCTTTTTTTCTAAGCCGCCTGTGCGGCGGTGAACAATACTCCGGAAGATATCGAAATTCTGGAAATTTTCTAAGCCGCCTGTGCGGCGGTGAACTTCTGCGAGCGCAACACGCTTTTCGTTCTGTGTTTCTAAGCCGCCTGTGCGGCGGTGAACTTAGGGTTACAAATTACTAATGTCAAGGTTACTTTCTAAGCCGCCTGTGCGGCGGTGAACTGCCTGAAAAGAAACCTGTAGCTGTCATGCCTTTTCTAAGCCGCCTGTGCGGCGGTGAACGAATCTGCTACATCATCAAGCCGTGCTTGTTCTTTCTAAGCCGCCTGTGCGGCGGTGAACAGAAGCGCCTTACGTGGGAAATGAGCGATAAGTTTCTAAGCCGCCTGTGCGGCGGTGAACTACGCTGCTTGTGATCTTTACGCCATTTCATTTTTCTAAGCCGCCTGTGCGGCGGTGAACTACTGTAATGGTAAATCGAATAATTTCCGCATTTTCTAAGCCGCCTGTGCGGCGGTGAACTTTTCGGCACAGGCCATGGCGGCTTCTCCACTTTTCTAAGCCGCCTGTGCGGCGGTGAACAGTGAATAGTCGTAGCAACAACTCACGAGTAGTTTCTAAGCCGCCTGTGCGGCGGTGAACCATATGTGAGCCCGAGAAAATTGCTTTAAGCTTTTCTAAGCCGCCTGTGCGGCGGTGAACAACTGACTCTTCATGGCGCTAAAGCGGGTGAATTTCTAAGCCGCCTGTGCGGCGGTGAACCTGCCACCTTAGCGGCGTGTTTATCTTGGTTGGTTTCTAAGCCGCCTGTGCGGCGGTGAACTGTGCTAACAGCAAGCGGGTGGAACTACACTATTTCTAAGCCGCCTGTGCGGCGGTGAACTATTTACGGCGGTTACTGGCAGCGCAATACAATTTCTAAGCCGCCTGTGCGGCGGTGAACTTACCCGCAAAGCGCGCCTATGCCCGTTATGGTTTCTAAGCCGCCTGTGCGGCGGTGAACGTCACGTTAAAGCTGAAATCGGTTCCGGCGATTTTCTAAGCCGCCTGTGCGGCGGTGAACTACTTACCACCAAACGCCTTACAAATGGCGTTTTTCTAAGCCGCCTGTGCGGCGGTGAACACTTTCTCTGTCCACATTTCATCAATCCTTCTTTTCTAAGCCGCCTGTGCGGCGGTGAACATTCGAATCCAGCCGCGCGCACCATTTTTAGGTTTCTAAGCCGCCTGTGCGGCGGTGAACTTCAGCGCGTTCGTCTTTCTGGTACCCAAATTTTTCTAAGCCGCCTGTGCGGCGGTGAACGGATTCTGTGAAATTGGTATGGTACACTGTAATTTCTAAGCCGCCTGTGCGGCGGTGAACTGCTTAGGCGACCAGCTAACATACTCGTCAGCTTTCTAAGCCGCCTGTGCGGCGGTGAACGGGACAAGGACGCTAACTGGCATTTCTGGTTATTTCTAAGCCGCCTGTGCGGCGGTGAACAAAATGACTTGTTTGTCATTACCTCAACTACTTTTCTAAGCCGCCTGTGCGGCGGTGAACGAGTATATCTTCGATTGGTGGTAATGACACTATTTCTAAGCCGCCTGTGCGGCGGTGAACCATCATCAGCATTGTGCGCTGATCCATCTGCATTTCTAAGCCGCCTGTGCGGCGGTGAACAATGCGCAACGGTGCGGATTTACGAGCCGCACTTTCTAAGCCGCCTGTGCGGCGGTGAACGCTTTGTCTGTGAATTTAGCACACAAGAAAACTTTCTAAGCCGCCTGTGCGGCGGTGAACTGACTCTCGCAGCATCTCGTTTTCAGCAACTATTTCTAAGCCGCCTGTGCGGCGGTGAACTGAAACCCATATTAAAACAGGCATTCATCAATTTTCTAAGCCGCCTGTGCGGCGGTGAACACAAATAACTTACGCCCTTTACCAACTTTATATTTCTAAGCCGCCTGTGCGGCGGTGAACCAAACGAGGCTAAATCAGCAGGTTCTTGGCGGTTTCTAAGCCGCCTGTGCGGCGGTGAACTACAATGCTGCTAGGGGGTGGGGCGTTCCTAATTTCTAAGCCGCCTGTGCGGCGGTGAACCAGCCCCTAAACGTGTCACCGAAACCGCAGCGTTTCTAAGCCGCCTGTGCGGCGGTGAACTAGCGGCGGGCTTCTCTACGCTGTGCTTTGACTTTCTAAGCCGCCTGTGCGGCGGTGAACCAGACTTTGAGCGCCAAGACGGTTGGTGGGAATTTCTAAGCCGCCTGTGCGGCGGTGAACAGGACATGATGTCGGAGTGAGATAGCAGACAATTTCTAAGCCGCCTGTGCGGCGGTGAACTTGGTACTGGCTCGCAAACGGGGAGCGACTTATTTCTAAGCCGCCTGTGCGGCGGTGAACATTCCTATCGGGAAAAACTGCCCTACCTGCGGTTTCTAAGCCGCCTGTGCGGCGGTGAACACAGTGGTGATCTGTGTTGCTAATGCGCTATCTTTCTAAGCCGCCTGTGCGGCGGTGAACTTTGTTAGGTCGTCCGTTTGTGCATGGGGTATTTTCTAAGCCGCCTGTGCGGCGGTGAACTCACTGTTGAAGTCGATGTACTGGTGTTTGATTTTCTAAGCCGCCTGTGCGGCGGTGAACCGTAAGTTTCTTTGTCTATGGTAGTCTTCACATTTCTAAGCCGCCTGTGCGGCGGTGAACACAATGAGGATTTACTTATGCCATCTTTATGGTTTCTAAGCCGCCTGTGCGGCGGTGAACTTGGTGGCGCGTTTCAATCTATTATTGATTTTTTTCTAAGCCGCCTGTGCGGCGGTGAACAAAAGACCAGTTTCGAAGAACGCTAGATGAATTTTCTAAGCCGCCTGTGCGGCGGTGAACGTATAGTGGTTTTGGCTCTTGCCAGTTTTGCGTTTCTAAGCCGCCTGTGCGGCGGTGAACGGAAAAGCGGCTTGGCAGGACGAAGGATTACGTTTCTAAGCCGCCTGTGCGGCGGTGAACACAAGAAGAAAACTCCTAAGCTGTGGTTCATCTTTCTAAGCCGCCTGTGCGGCGGTGAACATACGTTGTTGAAGATTGAGTCTTTGGAGACTTTTCTAAGCCGCCTGTGCGGCGGTGAACGGCTTGTTCGTGCTATGACTATTCATGTTCTTTTTCTAAGCCGCCTGTGCGGCGGTGAACACACCAGTGATAATGACGGGATTAAATATCATTTTCTAAGCCGCCTGTGCGGCGGTGAACATTCCCTTATAAAAACCTTCCGTTGTGGCTTATTTCTAAGCCGCCTGTGCGGCGGTGAACAAAACCCAATAAAGAATCTCTCGAACTTTCTGTTTCTAAGCCGCCTGTGCGGCGGTGAACCACTCCTGCGTCCATCAACTCTTTAGCCTCTTTTTCTAAGCCGCCTGTGCGGCGGTGAACTCGCGTACTCGTGACAATGCCTGTTTAGTGGTTTTCTAAGCCGCCTGTGCGGCGGTGAACTAATGCGCATTCGAATAATTCAGTACCAAGATTTTCTAAGCCGCCTGTGCGGCGGTGAACAGAAGAACCGTTATAGGGCGCGTCAGTTGGTTTTTCTAAGCCGCCTGTGCGGCGGTGAACAACCATTGAATAGAATTAGCCGCGCACAATGATTTCTAAGCCGCCTGTGCGGCGGTGAACGGGATACACGGTTCAATCGAATCGCGCGTATTTTTCTAAGCCGCCTGTGCGGCGGTGAACTGTCGCGGTGCTTATACAGGTTCTAACCCAATTTTCTAAGCCGCCTGTGCGGCGGTGAACCGCTTTTCGAGCTAATTACTCTTCTGTCAGGTTTTCTAAGCCGCCTGTGCGGCGGTGAACGAATGCGCATCATCTTGGTTTCTTCCGACCTATTTCTAAGCCGCCTGTGCGGCGGTGAACATTCGTAGCTTAAAAAGCGAAGGATGGGATGATTTCTAAGCCGCCTGTGCGGCGGTGAACCTGTCACACTATCACCGCCACCCGAACTATACTTTCTAAGCCGCCTGTGCGGCGGTGAACGGTGCTATCACTCATTAGTAGGTTACTTGTGCTTTCTAAGCCGCCTGTGCGGCGGTGAACCGTAACCTGTGCAGTGTAACATCAATTGGTTCTTTCTAAGCCGCCTGTGCGGCGGTGAACTTCTTGGGCACCGATCGGCAGCTTGCTTATAGTTTCTAAGCCGCCTGTGCGGCGGTGAACTTCATCGTGCCATCCAGTTTGTTTGTTCTTCATTTCTAAGCCGCCTGTGCGGCGGTGAACTTTGCAGAAATCAACCGCGCTCGTGAATATCTTTTCTAAGCCGCCTGTGCGGCGGTGAACAATAGATTACTAGTTTAAAAGTGAGTAACTACAATTCGTTAGGATAAAAAACATTATTTTACCTTACGAAAAACACACTACAGTAACTCACTGTTTCTATTTAATTTGTTAAAGAGCATAAATTATAAGGTTAAAACTTGGGTAAATAGCCTCTGCTTGATAATCCATAACTGTCAAACGAAACACTTCCCTCCTTTACTACAGCACTATGTGTTTGTTGAATAAATAAAGGAAAGCGCGAATCCTTAGTGTAACTTTGCATATAAACAAAGGGCGCTTTGGTCTTTTTAGGCTTAAAACCTTCAAAATGCGCTGTAGCTTGCACTAACGTTTCATTATGACGCTTCATTCTTCGAGCGATTTCCCGCGCTTTATTCGCACGGATTGCTGGGCGCGAATAAGCTACATAAACTTCTATTTTTTCGGGCACGGGACGGATACTACTGATATGCAAGTAGTCGGTAAAATGACGCAGCCAATTGCTTACCTTTAGATCTTCCAAATGCTGAGGTTGAGTTGCCAGCAAGCGTAATTTTGAGCCTAAACTGTTATCCATTTCGTTAAACTGTGGAAATGCAGCAGCAATCTCAAATTGCCCTACCCGATTTTTATGCTCGACCAAAGCAAGATGCACTTGATGATAGAGTTTCTCCCAGAGGAAATAATGCCCCACTTCCTCGTTGGGCAATAAGGTAATGTCTAGATAATGATTCATCGCAACTCCTTATTCACCAAACACACCGCCACGGATCAGCATGGCCATGACATAGTGTTGTTGTTCAATGCTAGGGATCTTGTCTTTGAGCATCCAAGCATCTAACAAATTATAAAAATCGTTTTTTTCTTTCGGTTGACGGTAGGCCGCACCGCGGTTAGTCACAGAACCGTAGGGTTCAACCGCAATCGGTCCAATTTCTTCAAAATCGGGGTGCCAAGTGTCAATCGTACGCAATGCATTACCGATTTTTTGCGAGTGCATTGCCGCTTGTCCATCAAGTTGATAAAGGAACTTACTCTTATCTCCCTTACCACCGCCCATCACCAATTCCTGTGAAGGGAATACCGCTTGGCCTTGTCCAAGTTGGCTGTATGCCTCGATCTTAATCAGGGCGTGTTTTTCCATTAAGCCAAATTGAATTATTTTCGCCAGCTCGTTTATCTGCTGATCATCGGCAAAATCACGTAGATTGAAATCATAACTGTCAAAGGTAAAGTGCTGATTATTGGCTGTTACGACAATTTTTACCGCTTGTGCTCCAACACGGTTGCGCCATAAAAAACGGCCATTAGCGATATTCTGCGCATAGCGTTTTGCCAGTTCACTAAATTGAGTTTCAATTTGATATTGCTTCACTTTTGCGGCTAAGGCTTCCTGATAGGCTGGATCGTTACACGTTGACGGTATATGTAAATTACTCAGGATGCGTAGGGTAAACACCAATTTTAGCGTGTCTGTATGGTGGGGAAGCGCAGCAATATCGACCGTTTGTAAATTCGCCTTAGAGACTTCGGCATCAAGTTTTGCGGGATCGTTTGCTGTTGCGGCTTTTAATCGGTTTGAAATCGTTCCTCTTACGGCTTTTTCTCCTACTATGATAGGTTGCCATACATTTTCATCCCAATTACCCGCAAACATAAGGGCATCGGATGGAAGCAATTTTGCTTCAAAAGCTAACACTGATGGTGTACTCAGTTTGATATCTGCCATGATTAATGCTCCGTTATTAATTAATAGTCATCTAAATTAAATGAGGTTAATGCAGCGTCAAAATCTGCAATGGATGGTATATCTACTTGAAATGGTTCTGTCTTTGCTAAGTACCAAGGATGTTGGTAGCTGTAGCGCCATATTCCCGCGCTAATATCAATTAACCGATGAATACTTAGCCATTCGCCTACGCTATAAGCGGTTTCGGCAAATGCAACAGGGACTGACTTATCCCGCACATTGGCAACCTGCCCCGCTTCGTATACTGGCGAGATAGCACAATAACCTGTTGCAATAGGGACTAAATAACCCGCTTGAGGCTTTGGCACATAATGCCAATCCGCTTTGATGGTATCTGATGGTCCGCTTATTTCAGGTTCCATATCTAACCGAGTTGCCTGATAATTTAGGGTGGCAAAGTCACACCAAGCATCAAACAGGCTTGGCTTAGCACCATGAACGACCTCTTGCTGTAATCCATTAACATGGCTCGCAAGGTAATCGCTACGATCGATTAAGATAAATCCCGGCATTAAACGCCGTAGTGCTTTTTGCTGCTGTTCGTGGTCGCTCAATATCTCAATTTGCCCGTATTGAGCGATCTGCCCTCCCGCTAGCCTCATTGCAGGTAACAAAGCGTTAATCTGGTCTATGAGCATTTGCTCTGTTTGATTATCGCCTTGAATTAACCCCTTAATTTCGATCAATAAAGAAACTTGCATGTTCATGCGGCCTTCTTCATTGATTGGTGCGGTATTTCCTTGTTGAGTTAATGGATTACGAGTCAAGGCAAAAACATAATCTCCCCAGCCTTTAGGTTGGCGAGCATGCACCCTGTTTTTGTGACTAACGACGCAAACGCCACCTAAGCTCACATCAAGCTCACGAGATAACTTGCGTGATAAAGCATGGGCAAAACCTAAAAAATTCGTTATCGCCGGAAACCCATAGGTCAACCCTGCAATGGCATTCGCATTTTGCACATCGAGTTTTTTAATTAATAAATACTGCGACATTCTATGCATCCCCATGTTTAGGTGTATGACGCTCAAAGGTTTTAAGCTGCACTAGACATAATTTCTTAACATACTGATGTTCAATATCACCTAGCACATATCGTTCTTTATTTTGCAGCTGAGCCAATAACCAAGTCGCAAAATCGTTGGCGATGATGTCTTGCCAATCGCCTTTGGCACGCTCCTGCTGAAAACGCGGTTCTGGGTTGGCGACATCGAGCCAAAGACCGTGAGCGGTTTTTAATTGACACTCAGCCGACGTTGCCCAACCTGCAAATTCCGTCATATTTTGAATAATGGCGGCCTCATTAAGTAGCACATCGATAATTGGCAACACAAAACCATAATCCCGTTGATATCGCGCTTTAAAATTGTTTTCTTGCGCGGTTACCCCAGCCAAAAACGCTTTAAATTCGCGAATAAAACCTGCGGTTTTAAACCGCAATTGGCGGCTAAAAATACTGGCACTCGTGAGCGGCGGCTTGCTTTGAGCTTGATAATGCGGTGGCGCGCAATTGAGTAAGAAACTTTGTCCATACCGCTCGCTATTAAGTTGAGAGATATTTTGTGGTTTTGAGCCACCAAAGTTTTGCACTGCTGTTGCCGGGAATATCTTCTCGAGCGATGCGTGGTAATGACCTTTTTTACGCGCCTCTCTAATAGCTTTGGGCTCATCGCCAAAACGAGTTGATGTGACGTGATGATATAACTCATGGGCTAAGGATGAAGAAAACAAGGGACACAGTAAGTGATAGTGTTGTGATTCATCGCCATTAAGCGCCGTTGATACTGGAAAGTACAATTGCTTAGTTAAGGTATGTCCCGTTAGCTTTTCATCTGCCAATGCTCTAGCAAATCCAAGCTGCCACTCTTTAAGTAATTCAGTATCTTGAGTAAATGCAGTTAAAGCATCAACATGCTGAGCTTGTAGCTGCTTGATGAGACTTTCGCCATTGACTGATATTTTCAGCAGTTTTGCCACATCAAGTGCCGCCGCATTACCGACAGCATCTATCGCTTTATTCGCTAGACTCGCCGTGTTCAGATAGGTCTGCGATTCTGGCGCAATATCCGTTACCAATATACTGCTGGCTTTAGCATCACTGTGGGTAAATTTAGCCGCATGGGTTGCTAGACTAATCTGTTTGGCGCGTTTTGCAGCATCAGTTAACCAATTCACCGGATTAAAATCCGCCTCAATCGGTGCAGCAGCTTCAGCATATTCCCTATTTGCTGTTGCTATTTCGATAGGATCCTGTGTTTTTTCAAGTATCTTATCCCGAGCTTTTTGTAGCGGTTCAAGCTTGGTTTGCTTACGCTGAGCGATATAATCGGCAAGCGCATCGCTTAAAGTTAATTCCATGGGCTGTCCTTATTGTCTTTACATTCGTACACACCAAGTTGTTCGTGCCATGCCCACACTAGGGCGGGTTGATCTTTATTTGCCATTCGAAGGTTAATCTCACCAAATTGCTCACTCACTTTAGTGATCGAACTGTCCAGTAAGTCAGCCAAGTCTTGATATATTTGTTCGGTCGATGGTTTAAACCACCAGAAACATCCTTTAGCTAACGGGACTATTTCAGAGTTAAAACGATGGTTTAACGTGGGATATTGATAGGGTTTATGTGTGATATCTAATTGACACCAGGTTAATATTTCATCTTTTGGTAATCGCAATAAAAATGCCTCTTGGGGTTGCGATTGGCGAAATGCGGTTTGGCGAATAAACTCCCCACTCCAAGCAACATCATGCTTCCACCAAAGATTGGCCTCTTTATAACTGCGATAAAAAATGACTCCAGCTTTGTCTTTGCCAACAGGTCCTAACGCCAGTTGCAAAGCACGATGTTCCTGCCCCCAAAAGGAGTTTACTGCCTGAGCATGTTGTTTTTTGTGCAGATCGCTATATTGAAATTCACTGCCATTAGCACTGGGCACAGGCTCCATAATTCTTGGAATTGCCGAAATGGCATCGAGTTCAGTAGTCAGTAATTGGGTTAAATCATGTTGTAGTAAGGGTAAAGCGGCACTTTCAAACCCTGGCTTACAGTACGCTGGATGCTCATTTTTTAGTGCCCGAATATTTTTATTTAAAACTAATAAATTAGCCGTCTTAGGTACCTGCTGACGATGACGTTGAATACGTCCTGCAAGTTGGATTAAAGCTCGCAATGAACTAGGTTCAGCAATCGCCCAGTCATAGTCATGATCGCGCCCCACTTCAACGACTGAAGTGCCTAATACGATGAAAATATTATTCGAAGTATTGGTCATTGATAATGCCTGCTGAATTTCAGGCTGGCGCCACAAATTGGCTTCATCGTGACGTGATAAGGCGTTATCGAGGCGACTTTCTTTGTAAGAGCGATGTGCTAATGGAAACTGCGAATGGTAAACACAGTAATGGATACTGTAATCGGCTTGCGGTGACATGTTAATCAGTAACTTAGCAACAGCGATCATTGGATTAATATTAGCCATACGCACAACACCTAAAGACACCTTACGCCCTGATGGATGTACAACATGGTGCTTATCATGTAGCTGGTGTAGACATCTGTGTAGCGTGGCGGCAACACACTCATCAAGGGTGGTTGGCGATGCTAATTCAAGCTTTACCAGCTCTCCCCTACGGACGACTTGTTGGCAAGCGAGCTTTTTAACTCTTTTACTCACAAAAATTTTATGTTGCTCAATATAAGATCTTGAGTTGGATATCTCTAAAGTTTCACTTTTATATTCATCAAACCAAGCACACCAGATTGGAGGCTGTTCGGTCGTGGCGAAATGCGCCTGATTAAAATGCTGGCGGCCAGCATGATAGGCATCAAATAGTGTTTTGATCAACGATGGCGGCAATGTCGCTGATGACAGTAAAACTCTAGAACCTAACATGCCTGCCCAGTTCACTAAGCGGCATAGTGCGGGTAAGTCCTCAAGTCCAAAATCATCCGGCTCATCTAAAATTAAATCAGAGGTGAGTAATCGCAACATAGGCGCAATTTGTTTACCTCCTCGCAAGCTTTCAGTGGCAGGCATTAGATGATCAATGGTGCTGACCAAAATGGGCGC
This sequence comes from Shewanella sp. SM21, assembly GCF_025654335.1. Lineage (NCBI taxonomy): Bacteria > Pseudomonadati > Pseudomonadota > Gammaproteobacteria > Alteromonadales > Shewanellaceae > Shewanella > Shewanella sp. SM21. The sequence goes on along the minus strand of NZ_JAKKRL010000015.1, from coordinate 103,163 downwards.
ACTCACTAATTGCTCCAATTTAGGACTCGCAGCAAGCCAATGCTTTAACCGCCCATCATAAATTTGACCTTGATAACTAATAAATAATTGTTCGAAAAGATCCTCTGCCGACTCACTACCAATCTGCTTATGCTGCGGTGTTGCATTGTTCAGTTGATGTAAGGTGCTAACGGCCTGTGAACCAATCAGTACCGCTAGCTCATCATCCCCAAGTTTAAGTAAATCCCGATAAGCATCACCCGTTTGTAAGGTAAGTGTTCGTAAACCTAGTGCGACTGAAAAACGGCAACCTTCTCGTTCATCTGCTAAACCATACATAATGCGGGCATTGGCTATGGTTTTCCCGCATCCGGTTGAGGCCATATTGACCCCGAAAAAACCTTGTCTCTCGCTGCCTTTAGCTATCAACTTAGCTTGAGCAAAAGCCTTATCTTGCCAGCGATACTTGCCGTTTGTCGTGTTCTGACTAAATAACTTATGTTGGGCAATCGCTGGTAAAGTATATTTTAAAGCAGGTAAGTTTTGTGCAAAGCGCTGGGCATTCACCGCTACACCAATATTATGCTCATCAAGCTGTTGCTTTAACGCATTACCCGCCTGTGGCACTCTATTATGATCAGTATTAGCAAAGGCGTTGTACGTTTTATCTCGCCACTGAACTTTAGATTTTTCAGCGGGAAGAGAGGAATAATAATGATCGGCGAGCATCAACGACAAGCGCGCCATATGTCCAACAAAGCGTTGCTCAAGCCAAACTTGTTCAGTAAATATCAATGGACAATTCAGCGCACGTTCGGATAAGTTTCGGGCTTTATGCTGCCAAGGCCGACTTAAGAGTGGCGTACCTTGACTAAACTGCCAATTTTGCCTGATAAGATCCGTATCTATTGCCGTCATGTTTTCTGCATTCGCTGAATTCCAATGGCAACTAAAACAATGAGAGAGCCAGCTGTCTATTTCCTTTGTATGTACGCTACCTACATGGGCGAGCGGAAGTCGGTGGTGCGATACAATCAACCAAGCCACCAATTTAGCAAATGGTGCAAGTTGATAAAAAGGTCGCTGATATCCAGAGTCTTCTTTAAACAGCCTTGACAAAACCTGCTGTTCTATTTCAATACTGTTTTTATCAATGTTGGCCAATTTCTCCAGCCAATCCTTATCCGCTAAACCATTAGCAAAGGCTTCAAATAATCGCAGGGACACCCACTCATGCCGATAGGGTTCCCCCCTAGACTCAGTTAACCCTTTAAGCTTTAACTGAAATAAATCATTCGCTTTTCCAAAATCATGAAATAATCCAGCAATACTCGACGCAAGGACAATTACTTCATTTAAATGCCAGCCCTGCTCCCATTCTTTATGTTCCAAATTAAGCTGAGTGCGATTCACCGGCACTATGCCTTGTTCATTAAATTTCAATCGATTTCCCACGATCCACAAGAGCTGAGTTCTAGAACGTGAGCGGATCCAGTGGCAACTCACTGCAGTACTTCGACTTGCAGTTTGTTTGAGCATTTTCTTAACCGTTAACAGGCCATCTTCGGTGATCAGGGTTTGCCAAGTGTTATCGCCTATGCGGTTAGCAAAAGCATCCAGCACGCGGCGGGTCTTTTTGAGGGCATTTTTCTCGCACTGACTGATAAAAGTCACCATCATAGCTGCTGTACCTTATAAGCCTTTGGCTGCAATTTGCTTAGAAAAACAATTTTTTCAGTTCATTTATAAGTCTTGTTATCATTATTAAAACACTTATATTTTGTGGCTTGAATATCAAAGAGATAAACTTTGATATAAGCTTCTTTACCATTATTATATATCTCAGTATCAACGCCAAAATGATTGTCATCACCATCCCCGACCCATGTTAGTGATGGAATAATATACAGCAAAACAAAACAGATCAACCATTACATAGATTATAATAAAATATAAATTTATCCTTTAGTTTTTTATATAGTAGAATGCCTGAACTACCGAATAGGTAGCTCAGAAGATTACTTAGATCATGTACACAGCCGTACAGGCTGCTTATGAACTGGCATTTATGCCAGTTCTATTTTTCTTCCTGCAGTGCAATGCCTTTCACCGTATTGAACATAAAATCTAAGGCATTATGGTCGGTAAAGGCTTGTAACACTTGTTGGCGAAACTCTTGTTCGCTGGCCTTTTCTTTGGCGCAGACGAATGCCCAGGGTAATACGATTGCGTCTTTGATGAGATCAGCGACATCGAACACTAATGCTCCGCGGCGAGTTTTCCCGTGCATCACGGCAAAACCATGTGGAATGCCCAACACCCAGAGGCAACTAGCTGCAAGTCCATAGGCTAAATAATTGCCGTGGTTTAAAAAATCATTAGCGACATCCGTGCTTTGGTGTTGTCGGGTAAAATCTTTGAGTTGGGTATTATTGGCGGCGTGCTTGTACAGCACTTTGGTTAACTGGGCTTCGGTCAGTAGCAGGTCCGACTGTTTAGTTGCCGCCTCAGTGCGGGCATAAAAAAACTCGAGCGCGGCTTGGATTGCAGGATCCTTAAAGATAAAACCTTCCGTTTTGAGTTCGCGATCCCTCTGCCACACTTGCTCTATAAATTGAATGCGGGCTTGCTGGAAGGCCTTAGCGGCGAATAATCGTTTTTCATCATCGAACCAAAACTGCATCCAACCATGTAAATATTCAGTGGGCCGATATTCACTTTGTGGTGTGAACCATTCCACTTCGCAGGTCATATAAAGGGGAGTACCACCACCGCCACAGAATCCAACTAAAACGCCTGCTTGTGCCAGCATACGCATGGCTGCTTGGGTAATAGAAGTGCCATTGCCCAATAACAAAACTGTGGTGTTAGCGATGGGAATATTGAAATATTGGTTTTCGTTTTTTGCCTCTGTTAAATAAAGCACGCGGCCATCTTTTTGCATCACACGGCAATATTCCAAGTAATACATATTGGCGCGCTTTGAGTGTAGAATTGTTTTTAAATCAGAAGGTGAAAAATCATCCATAAAAAACCTTAGTATGCTCTCCGTTTCAAATACATACTACATTCATAAACGCTTACTCACCATAACGTTGTTGTGACACCTACGTCATATTTAGCAACTAAATCATCTCTAAACTGATATCCCTAATCACTGATTTCATTTAAGACTTAACTTATTAGGTCATATTCAAATTCTTTAAGTTAACAATCTCTTACTCCTATCCTTTCCAAAATCGATTCTTTCACTGCACTTTCTATCCATGCTGCAGTTCGACTACAAAGTGAGACTGCCTTGAGTGGAAAAGTGACCGTGTATAAGCTGTCTGGCGGTATCCCTTGGGTCTCTTCAAAGCCTTTGCAGATTTTCTTTTCAGGTAATTTGGCCATGTAACTACGTTCTCTTCGTCGTTTGAAAATTGGAGTTAAACGCTTTGAAGGCGAAGAACTAAGGGGTGAAAACATCCACACCTTGTGTTGATCATCAGGGCGACAAGACAAGCGCATGCCGGTGAGGGCGATGTGCTTGTCTATATGTCAGTTAGTGCCCTGTTTGAATAGTCTTTGCCATTCCAGTGCTTAATGCATAGTGGCTGTTAGGCAGATCGTGTTATTACAATAGTAACTAAGCAAGCTCTGAATTTTGTCCTTACCCTAGCTTATTTTCGGTCGTTCCCTTGGTTTATTTAGGTTGTTTTTAGTTATTGCTCATAGGCTTACTTATAGAGGGATTCAGCCAAGAAAAAGCATTTCAATCTAGTAATGGAGGACACTCCTAGCCTTTGAAGACGGGAGGTTGTAAGGGATACCCTGAAGTTAATTAATGTACTGTAAAACGGATGTTGGTATGGGCTTAAACGGTTGCACTTTGGGCATCTCGCTCCTCTATTCTTGTTAAAATCCATTCTTGCACTTCACTTTCTACCCAAGCGGCAGCTCGGCTACCGAGTGACACCGGTCTGGGAAATGTTCCTTCTGCGATGTACTTGTAGATAGTGGAGCGTGCTAGACCTGTGTAATCCATAACTTTAGTAAGGCGAATTAGTTTCATGATGAGTTTCTCGGTTATTGTCTCATCACATATGTCCTTCTAGTAATTTTTAACTTTTTATCTATTTCCAAATCTTTTCAGATATATATCACTCCTTTGCATAAGCCCATTAACGCTTTCAAGGAGCCAGATATGTCAACAAAAGCGATGCACACAAAAGCTGCTCTACACGAAACCACCGACAAGCATGTGACTCAGTGGCCGCAAACTGCCGATGAGGTCCTCGCCTCTGCCGCCAATATCATTGCCGAGCGCTATGTGAAGAAGGACGCCTATACCAACCCTCAAGCCACTAAGGATTTTTTAACTTACAAACTCGGCGGTTATGAGCGGGAGGTATTTGCAGTGATGCTACTCGATAATCAGCATCAATTACTCGAGTTTAAAGAGTTGTTCTTTGGCACTTTAGATGCCGCCAGTGTTTATCCACGAGAGGTGGTAAAAGCTGTGTTAGCCGTCAATGCCGCAGCGGTGATCTTTGCCCACAACCATCCCTCCGGCGAGTCGGAACCGTCAACGGCAGATAAGCACATCACTAAACGACTAACCGATGCACTTGGACTTATTGATGTGCGTGTACTTGACCATATTGTGGTTGGTCGTACACCGGTGTCCTTTGCTGAGCGCGGCTTACTTTAAGCCAGCGTTTAAACCTGCCACGCCAAATCAAGGAGTCCATCATGATTGAATTTACCGACAGCTTTTCTCAGGCCTGTGTCGCCGAAGCCTGCGCCGCGTTTCCCGAACTGCGTAACCGATTAACAGTTGAGCTGATTTTGCCGATGTTTGTGCGGCCGCTCAATGCCATGGGCCAAGTGATTGGCAAGCCAGTCGTTGCACCACACCGCGAGCTACATAAAACCGTATTATTTGTTTTTCACCGTGATGTGGTTGAGCACTTGCCCAAGGAGGATCAGCTTTTGCCGCTATGTTTGCCCCTGTGACAGTTATGGTGTGCCAACAGGTGAATGGCAGCGTGTGATCAACGGGGTGTACTTCAACCATGGCAGCAACGAGCAACCGAATTGGAGCGTACACACCTAAAGACCGTTACATGTCATCACCCACTCCACTAGTCGGCTGTATTAACCGCTCTAACTAGCACAGGTATTTATCACTGCTCTCGCTAGTCAGCTATCGAGTACCCTACTCCCTAAAGTTCTTTTCAACCATTGAGGTCACTATGACAACGCTAAAACTTTTTGATATCGAGCACGCTTGGGGCTTACCCCGTAAAGTGTCTCCCCGCTTTGGTGCAAGGCTGATTTTACGTGGTCTGCACTTGGATTATCTCCATGACCGTTCAAGCTTTGTCGGTGAATTTCCACCAGCAATTAAACAACAATTTGTCGATGCCTTTCCGACCATGGTTAAACAGCTTGAACGGCTGGTGGCCACCGGCGAGATTGATGCCACTGAGCAGCACTGCGTCACCATTGAGCACGCTGGCTTTATCTGTGAAGCAGATACCTTAGGCAGTCACGGCTATTTGTATATTGCGATTTATCAAACCGAAGATAAACCACTGACCACCAGCAACCTCGCCCTCACTCGATAACCCGTTCATTATGGTAAGCCAGTACTAATCCGTTAAACATAACCACCAAACTTTAATCTCCCAGCTCAAAAGCCTTAGCAAGTAGCCCTTAGCGACTCACATTAAACCGCTTAGCCACCCCCCGTTTTATTAACCCAGCCGCATAGACAGCAAGAGCCAAGGCGCAGTAACGCCTTGGCTCTTGCTTATGCCCGTTTTTAAATAAGGAATATTTCATGACATTAACTATCAAACGTAATCAACTGCCAGCGATGCCAGATCGTTTTTATCAAGTGATTGAAAAGGAACTGGCTGAAGTCACACCAAAAGACGCCAACGCCATCACCCTTAATTTTCGCGATCCAGATTACAACGCCGAAGATGGTGGCTTTCATCCCGTCGAAGTCCGGCTTGAGAAACAGCAAGATCACTGGCGTTTAGTCTACGTCACCGACTTTGCTTTTCGCGGTCATCCCTTCCCTGAACTGGTTAAAGACATCGATATCTGCTTTAACAGCAAACAAGTCTATAGCCTGTTTAGCGGCTGGATTGGGGAGCGGGAATCACAGGGGCTGATTAAGTTGTTCAGCGATAACTTTGTCAGTTACTACCAGATGGAAGTCTATCAAGTAGAAGTGAGCTTGGATTAACCCGCCTCGCCGTCATTTCACGCGAGCATCCTAAGCCTATCTACCTGTTTCTGCTCTATCGCAATCAACGGGCCAAGCACATCACACCCGCGCCCTTGTTACCCTAAGTGATTACGTCAAGCCTCTGTCGTTAACAACAATCTACCCCGCCTGCAACGCCCGTCATTAGCGGGCTTTTTGTTTTTGGAGTCCACCATGAAAATACACCACGAAACCATCCTGCCACTGCCAGAGCCTTTTTATGAATTGTTAGAACGGCAACTGGCCGCACTCAATAACCCGAGTCTCAACATCGTCACCCTGAACTACCGCGATCCCGACTACAGTGCGGAGAGAGGTGGTTATCACCCAGTGGAGATCAACCTCTACCGCCAGGGGGATTGCTGGTATCTCAATTACTTCACCGACTTTGCTTACTGCGGCGGGCCCTTCCCTGAGCTTGAGAAAGAAATGGAAGTACTGTTTCAGGAGAAGCAGGTCTACAACAGCTTCTTTGGCCGCTGTTACATCGAGCAAGCCGACAGCTTGGTGAGGTTGCTGCTGGAGAACTTCTGTAACTACGTGGAGATGGAAGTCTATCAGGTTCAAGTCAGTGCCGACTGAACTTGGTGCCCACAAAGGTATTTTGGGAACCAAGCAACGCAGGCCCGATGCGGGTTTGCAATGTGCTGGTGCCCACAATCATCACATAGCCAATTGAGGGAACCAAGCATGAACGAAGTCGAAGCGGTCAAGAACCGCGACACCATCAAGCTTATCAGTTACCTGCTCGAACGTCACTTTGGTGAGCAGATGGCCGATGTCTGGAATATCGGCCTTAACCTAGCCCTTAGGATCTCTGACTTACTGGCCATCAAGTTCAGCGATATCGACGGCGATCGCTTAAATATCATCGAGCAGAAGACCGGTAAACGCGCCAGCATCAAACTCAATCCGAAGACGCTGGCGTTGATTGAGGCGATCCACCAGCGTCACCCCGAGCATATCTACCTGTTCCAATCATACCGGTCGAGCCAAGCAAAAGACCGGCAGGCCCCCGCCAAACCGCTGACACGGCGCGCCGTCGCCAAAGTGTTTGCCTTTGTCGGTAATGATATCAAGTTAGCCCTAGGCACCCACTCGATGCGTAAAACCCGCGGCTATCTCCTGTACCAAGCTTGCAAAGACATTGGCCGGGTGATGCGCATGCTGCGGCATCAATCGGAAGCGGTCACCCTGCGTTATATCGGCATTACTCAACAGCAAATCGATAAAGACTTTGTCGAGCTGGAAATCTGAGGTCAATCAGCACGCCCTATTCAACCCATTAGCAGATGCGACCTAGGGGTATCTGCGTTGTTTTTCTTGGAGTACATACCATGTATAAATTTCATCCAGGTGATCATCTGGTCACCAACATCGATCCTCTTGGTTTAACCGAACACCATGGCCTCTATGTTGGCCAAGGAAATGTGATTCACTTATCTAAGCAGGGCATCATCGAAGAAATCGATCTGCAGCAATTTGCTGGTGGCCATAAGATCAGAGTGAAAAAGTCCAGCCTGTTTCCTCACCAAGCTATTGAGCTTGCACGCAATCAGCTGGGTAACACCTCATACAGCGTTGCCACCAATAATTGCGAACAGTTCGTCAATGAATGCTTAGAAGGGAGTAGCACCTCCAATCAGGTGAGTAATCTTACCCACATTGCGCTGCAAGGCTCAGCCAGAGCAGGCTTACTGGGGATCTCTGCTTCAAAGCTGGCAACGGGGACTGTCGCAAACGTCGTATTAGCCTCTACCGCCGCTAAGATGACCGGCGAATACCTAGGGCTACCCGATAACGTCAACACGCTGCTGGGGACACCTGGAGATCTTGTCGCTAAACCTGCCGAATGCCTACTAAAAGGCACCAGCCAAACTATAGGTGAAACTTATACTTGCTTAAGCCAAGGAGAGATAGCCGATGCTGGGATAAAACTCGTCACCGGCAGTATAGAAACTGGCTTAAACACCGTGTTGACGACAGCAGAAGTGGGCATCAATGGCGTAAAAGCTGGTGCTGAGCTGATAGCCGATACATGGTATTGGTTAAGGTCATAAGTATTGGAGTCAACTCTTGAACAACGAAGCGGCCCTCAAGCCGCTATCGTTTTTTAGCTTCACTGAGTGAACTTAGTTAACCTCAAGGCTCATGACACTTTTATTTTTACTAACAAGCATACTTTCACTAAGGAGCTTAGCCCGTTAGCCAGCCTCCTATAGGTAAAAAGCCGCAGCTAAATCAACAACCCTGTCAGTTTAGTTTGATGATCTCCACTTAATCAGTTTTTTATGAAAATAGATGACTTGATGATTATCCAGCGGTAGAAGGGTGCCTGTAAAATCGAGAGCAAAATCTACATCTTTGACCTTTTCAGGGAATTTAAAGTACAGGTTATAACAGTTATCTACAAATTCACTGCCGAGCCGTAAACTCTCATTTTTATCGGCAATGTCTATACTGCGAGTACCCCATCCAGCACCTAAAGAATAATCAGAACCACAAAAGATAGGATCATAGTCTTTAAATTTCATCACCCTATATGGTTTGAAATGCTGTTCAACACCATTAACTTTCATGATTAGTACGATATTGTTTGCTATTAACTCAACATTCAATTTCAAGGGTTTTACCCCCAATGCGAGTATAATTTCATCATCATTAAATTGACTATCGGGCCAACGGTTCATCTCTATACCCAGTATGGCATTACCCCTGTACTTGGTTTCGTAATTGGTCAACAACAATGAGAGATGGACGCTAGAAAACTCAATGTACTTATCAAGACTCTCGTTCTGTATATACTCTCTCGTATCTGGAACAGAATCCCACGGCTTGATTGAAGGGACACTGGCCACCTCCAGAGTGGTGGAAGTGCAGCTACACAAGCAAAGACTGATAAGCAGTAACAAATACTTCATAACTCATTCCTTCCACTCTTACCCATATCATCTCAAAACTAATTTAGCCAATACATCAACCGAATCAACACCAAGCGACTTAATGGGCTTTACTGAGTAGATAAAAATACACGGTTAACGCCTTGGCTTTAGCACTCAAAAAATCCTCGGACACTATTAGCCAGAATTCCCCTTTGAGCCTGGAGTGATTATGCTGAAGTCAATATTTCTGTCTTGTAACCACTGTTCAACTTTTTTCTTCTGTTTATAGGCGTCTTCATTTTTATCCATCACCCGCTCATGCTCGGCTAACCAATCAAATAAAACAATGATGCCTCTCCGGTTAACCATTTGGAACTCGGCGCCACGATTTAATAGATCTAAAACAATATCGTATCGACGTCTACCAGCTGCTTGAGTTAATAGGGTAGCGTTTGTGTTTGTTTTTATATTAAGATCTGTGCCAGCTTCAATGAGCAGATAATAATTCCTGGGTATCGTTTTTCCGCCTAACTCAACGGTTTCCTCAATAGGTGGGGCATCAAACATTCCTCCTTTAAGATTTGGATCGCCACCATAGGCTAATGCCAACTGTAAAAAGCGACTATCTTTATTTCTGGTCGCCCAATGCATCACTGTACTAGAGCCCTCAAGTTTGACATTGGGTGTGGCGCCTTGTTTTAGTAATTCTTCAAAGCCCTCAAGGTTACCCTTATAAATTGCCCAAAACAGGGGCGTGCCTGTAGATCTACCCTGAGCATTGACATCGACTCCATTTGCCACTAACTCACGGATTTTTTTGATATCGCCTCTTCCTGCCGCTTTCGCCAATGCTCGAACTTGAGGATCAGGGAATATCTCATCCAAATCCATTAGCACTAAAGAAGTTTCTCGCTGTTTCTTATTATGTGCTTTTTCGGCGTCTTCCAAGGCCTGAAAACGTGGATCAGAAGCACAAGCACTTAATGAGCAAAACAGCATAAAATAATAGATAATTTTGTTTAACATGGATTTGCTCCAGCTCGTGTACACATTGACCCCATTCCATGAGCACCTGCATGGCCTAAATTGACCTGGCGGCCAGGCACGCTGATTGGTGAGAGTGAGTTAAGGACTTGAATGCCATCATAACCACTGTAGTAATGGGTGATTATCGGTGAATAGCCACTGCCACGAATGGTATTTGCATGTACTCCCGCCGCATTAAATACGGTTGCGCGCCCACCAGTAGTATAAGCTGCTGCTGTTGCTAAACCACCGCCTAATGAATGGCCAACGAATCGGACGCTTGAATATTCTCGGCTTACATCCATCGCTAACTGCTTTGCACTAGAGTATTGCGCAGACTCAAAACCAAATGATTGTAATAGGTTTGCTTTCATATCACTTAAAAAGCCGCCAAAGCTCGAAGAATCTGTTCCTGCAAAACTTACAACCGCATTTCCCGCTGAATCAATAAAAACACCCGCTCTAAATCCACTATCTTTGTTATCATGGATTTCAGCCAATTTATGACCCGCAACAATATCACCAACCTTTGAGCCATCGCCGTCATCGTAGATCTTTTCAGCCATTTCCATATCTCCCTGAACTTCACTATCGACTGCTTCAGATGAAGAAGACAAAGCAGCTGCAAATGCGCCTGAAAACGCACCGTTAGCAAATTTGCCTCCAGAGACTTTAGACAGTGTCCCGCCAACAACCCCTCCGACAACAATTTTTGAGACAGTATTTGACATTCCTTTGGCAATACCACCAACAGCAGCGCCTAACCCTGCAGACACAAAACCATGTCCAAACTTACCACCTTGGATAAGAGATGTTACGCCTCCGATCGCAGCACTTGAGATAACATTAGCTGTACCACCACCACCAGGCATCATAGCAGTTGATACACCTGCAGCCAGAGCAGATTTAAGGCTACCAGTTAAAGCAAAAGTAGATAACGTGTTATACGCGACTAAACATGCCTGACAATATACTGCGAGGACAACTGTAACTACGGCGTTTAAAATTGGTATATCAGCAATAGCCTTAAATAACTTCTTAAAAAAATATCCACTGGGGTCGGTATAGCTCATGGGGTTATTTTTCACGTAGCTATAGCGATTATAACTTTGCGTATCGCTTGGCGCTTGGATAAATGAGTCTGCCTGCATAAAGCGCCCAATTGTCGCGTCATAGATACGACCATTCATATGGATTAAATCCAAATGGCTAATATGCTCTTGGCCCGTATAACCTTTAGTGGTGGCTGGCGTGGTATAGTTGGCCAATAACCCAGTATCAAATACTGCGGTTTGTTTACCCCAAGGGTCATAAACAAACTGCTGAACACTGTTGCCAACAGCATCCGTAATGGTCGTAGTAGACCCTTGATGGTCTTTATGCAAATACAAGAAGCTATCCGTGCTATTGTTACTTCGTTTGGTAATCACCAAATTACCTACATACAGTTTTTGCTCGGTGAGCGCAGCTTTACCACCGCCGGTACGCACTACTTTTTCATAAGCACCATCGACATAATAGGTGGTGTAGTAGGCTAAAACCCCGTCTTCCAATTTGACATCATAGCGTTCATAACGCTGTCTTGAAGCATCGTACTTGAAACTACTGGATTCGTTACCTTTAGTGATATTATTTACTAAATCGTAGGAACTGTAAGTGAATGTACGTGTGCCGTCAGAACGTATATTGCCGTTTTTATCATAGGTCATGGCGTAGCTGGCTTGACGCAAACGACTGCACTGCGCACCATTTTGGGTCCAAGCCGCAGGACAACTGTAGGTGATAGAAGCGGTGAGTGTACGATTGCAAGAGGTCCCTGCTACAGACCAACCTGCAGGACAGGAATAGACTGGTATTTGAGTAGCGGCCTGAGACAAGGTACGAGTGCAGTTAGTAGCACTGACAGTCCAACCCGCTTCACAACTATATACTTGCTTAGCGGTTGATTGATAAGTTTCGGTGCAATCCCAAAGGCGTCGTCCACCGCCCATAGGTTCACCGTTATCACAAACAACTCCTGCTCCAGATGGCTTAGTTAACCCTGTAAAACTAAAACGTCGAGAACACTTGCCCGTAGCGGTATTTAAGGTTCCCCCTCGAGAGCAACTTTGTTCGGTTTTAACCTGTGCCACTTTCGTTTCAGTTTTCGAACATGTCGTTCCTGAAAGGCTGTAGCCGCTTGGGCAACTATAGTTGTAACTTAGCGATGCGGATTGGTTTTCGCTCTTTTGACAAGTTGTACCAGCCGCATTAAGTGCATAACCTGCAGGACAGGATTTACTGGCCGCGAGTGTTTCAAGAGCACCACATCCGCCATCTTTACAAATATCTAATAACCGGTAAGGGTTAGTCGCATCATAGCTATATGTTCCTACACCTGTTTTGGAAGTAATATTTCCAAAATCATCATATTGAAGAGTGCTTTTAGGGACTTTAAAATCACTTGGTAAAATAATGTCGCCAGGTGGGAAACTTATCGTTCGTTCATCAAGACGATACAGGTCATCATAGTTATAGGTTTCAGCAAAGGCCGTTGATGCAGCTGCTAGTTGGTGATTGCGATAAAAAAGGTTACCGACACTATCAAATTTGTACTCTAAATGATGCAGCATCCCCCCTGCATTTTTTAACTGAATATCACTCACCCAACCTGACTCGGCATCATAAGCCGTTAATTCCTCAGTACCATTACCATAAATAACCTTCTCAACTCCCCCTTTCGCATTCATTTGCTCGATGGTTTGATAGGCTTTACCCGTCGATTTGTCGGTACGTTTATACAAGTAACCAGACGCATTGTAATGGTTAACAACGGTAAGCAGATTTTCAGGATAGCTTTGTTCAGACACTCGCCCGAGGGTATCGTAGTTGGCGCTTGAGGTATAACTCGACGCACCTATCGTGGTGGTTGTGGATTTTAATCTCCCCAATTCATCATAGCTCGTGGTCTTTTGATGGGCTGCACCTGCAGCGCTACAATCATTCACAATGGTGTCAAAACGTTTTTCAGCAACCAACAAGCCCGCGTTTTTAGCCGCTTTAGTGCCATATACCCAGCAAGAAGTGCCTTCAGGCTCGGTTTGGCGCACTTGCCGCCCAAGCGTATCATAGTAAAAGAAGGTAGACTGACTATTGGCATTCGTCTGAGAGAGTAGCTCACCAAAGGCGTTATAGGTGTATTTCCAAGTACCCTTATCTAAATCAATCGAAGTAGTTTTGCGGCCATAGTCGTCATAAATCAGCTGTGTCCTAACAATTTCTGTTCCATTACCTGACACATAGGATTTCAATAGGTTTCCTGACGCGTCATAGACAAAGTTTAATTGATTGCTCAATGAGTCAGTGACCACAGATTGAAGTCCGAGGGCATCCACCACAACGGATGTTTGATTTTCTAGAGGGTCAATTGTTAATGTTTCAAAGCCTAAAAAGTCAACTAATGTTTCCCCATGATTAGGATTGACTTGCGCAATTACGCGGCCAAATTTGTCATATCTTACTTCTGTGAAATACACAGACAGTGAAGCATAACTGGGGTCATAGTCTTTAACAGGACGACCATACGCGTCATATTCTTTCGCAGAGATAATCACTGTCCCATCAAAACCAATGAGCTGATTACCTACCGTCCGACCAAACTTATCGATAATAACGTTTTCAGTTGGCGTTCCCGGCTTTGATTTGGTAGTAAGCAGGTAACCATCAGAGAACGGTGCACACCCGCCACCACTACAGCGCTGATAGCTGAATTGCATTAACACACCGTCAGGCGTCAACTCACTGATGGGTCTTCCCCATCTGTCACTGGTTTTCGTGAGTGTACGACTATTCACATCCGTTAGGGTCACTGTTGTAATCAGTCCCGTCACGCTATCAGCTGTAGTTCCGTTATAGACATAGGTTGCAGCATCACCGAGCGTATTAGTGGTAGTTTTTAAATAACGGCCTCTGACATCATAGGTACTTCTATTGGTTCGTGTTTGGGGTTCTGAACCATCAGCCTTAGTACCTGCGGTAATCAACTCTGAGGTTTTATTACCGTACGCGTCATAGGTGACAGAAGTCGTGACCTTGTAACGATTATCGTTAGGCGAAACAATAGAGTCTTTGATTAAGCCGTTATCAAAGTAAGTAAAACGACTCTCATTGGTGATATCGGCGACATTATCTCGTTGACCAGCGCGAGATTTTGTTACTACCGAATGGCTTAACCGCCCTTTACTTGCGCCGCCCCCAGCACCATCGTACTCATTTGTAATGATAGCTGTAGATACCGCAACATTAGCCTGTAAGTCATAAGTAACCACTTCACTGTTGACGATGTTACCCGCATCATCATAGCTATTTTGAGTTTCAACTTTGGTTAAGTCCCTCACAACACCATCTGTACCGTACTGACGAGTAATATCAGTACTGGACATACTAGTCTGCCGATACACACCAAAGCTATCGCGGGCAAAATCAACTTGCGTTCTAGCCTCAGACAGGGCTTGCGATTGATAACTCTGTTTGGTCGCAATAGGCAGCCCTATACGTGGGTATACTTGGTCATACATGGTTTCAGTAATGATGTCCGACTGTTTATCAATCGTTCGGAGCAATTCAAAACCCGCAACACCACGACCTAAACGATTGACCAACAGACCGCCATACTCATAAGCGACGCTGACACTTCCAGTGCTACTGGCTTGGGTACTCACCAGTGCAACCACTTGTAGCGGTGCAATAATGGAGAAATTCTTTGAGTGGTCCAGATTACTTGAGGTTTGTGTTTTATAGACGTTACTTTGACCGTTCGTTTGCTCAGTTAAATACGCATAGCTGATACTGGTTTTAACCCCAAAGCCATCCGTGATTGCTTTAATAGTATTGTTGTATTTGGGCGAGACGGGAGCGTAGCGAAACCAACCGCCGGCGTTAGCGACGATGTCCAATTTGCCTGCACCATCAATATCTGCAAAGAACAAACGTTCATTAATGACATGGTCTATTATCCCGGATGCTTTCCAAGATGAGACACCTCTGATTGAACTTGGCTCAGACATGTAGAGTGTCGATTTGAGCGACTCTGATTTAGCAAGAATATCAGCACGACCATTACCCATAATATCAATAAAATAGGTGTTCAACTTCTTATCTGCGTCAGTCGTTATCCCTGTATTGATTGATGGTAGAAACGCAGTGCCATCCGATAATTGGATATACCACTGATTACCACTGACATAGGCAATATCAGTTAGCCCATCGCCATTAAAATCAGCTGCCCGTAAGGTATCCATCCCCGATGTGATGGTGATAATTTGCTGTTCTTTATACCCGCTACCTGTTGATACATAAAGTATCCAGTTATCCGTGATATTTTGTCCCCAGCGACCATTAAAATCTGCAACACACTCGGACTGTGAAATATCATAAATAAGCCCCATCCCAGTAGAGCAGTAGCTAACGGTCTTCTTTACTTTAAGAATGAGGTCAGTCAAACCATCACCGTTGACATCTAACAGTGCACTTGATTCAAAGCCTTTTGCCGTATGATTTATACGCGGTATACCTGGACTTGCATCACTCCCTGTTGGGAACGTAAACAAACTCTCCGCAGCAGCAAAACTCCCGCCGCTCAAGTTTTTGTACCACTTAATCTGGCCTGCATCGAGAAACACGATATCCTCTAAGGCATCACCATTCACATCGGCGACCATCGCACTGCCGTTCAAACCAATCGCTGTTCGCCCTAAAGATGTTTGGGTGTATTGCACTGTACGTGTGCTATCAATGCAAAGCTGCCCCCCACGACCATCAGGCTCACAATCTCTGGTCTTTTCTTCTGACGGCTTGAAAGAGAGTACTTGCCAAGGAGAGGTGTTGCTTGCAGCGACAAGTAAGTCGCGTTGCCCGTCGCCGTCAAAATCGATAGTTTGAGCATAAGCATGTTGAGATGCACCTATGCTTGTCATTTGCGTCTCAACACCTGACGCAATAGAGCGCTTGTACCAAGTACCACTTCTGACATAAACAATATCTGCCAGCCCGTCACCGTCCATATCAAAAATATTGGCGGTTAAATTCTCACCAGAAGGAATGTTTAGATTTTTTGCAGGAAGAATGCCTGTGTAAGGCCTATAGGTCGGCGATTGTGGTGCACTGCTCCGCTCCCAATCAAACTGAATAACACTTGTGCAATCCGCTTTATTCGTTCCAACACAAGCTTGGATGCTATCGAGATAGTTAAACTCAGCCAATGACGTCGCTAGTTTATAGGTTAGGTAATACGTTTGCTCAATTTGATTATCTGTTGATAGAAAGACTTTATTGAGTAACTTTGTCTGTGATACGGCTGAGCCGTAAACGATGCCCTTTTTAGGAAAAGGGCGATCGGTATATTCAAAGCTGACCTTTTTATAGGGTAATGCACCGTTAGCATGCCCCGAGTAATCGATGCTGGATAAATACTGTTCTTCATTGTTTTTAACATAATGGAAGCTGATGTAATTGCCAACTACGTCTTCAATGGCTTTCAAGCTCCAAGAATGAATGACCTCATTGCCATTACTTAGCGCAACTTGATATGAATCATCATGGTTGTTTGTATTAGAAGCCGTAACGAAGTTTTTGCCAGCTTGCGTATACGCATCGCCGAAATAAAATGTCTCACCAGCTTTGGTCTCAACCTTAAATGCACCAGGGCCACCGCCATTGGCCTGACCTACTACGGTAATGACAGAGGCATCATCAATTTCTTTTCGGTACTGCGCGCCATCGACGCCATTTTGGCCACTCACGAGCATTAAACGCTGTCCATCCAAACAGAAACTATCGGTGTCTTTTAATTGCACGCCCTGAAGGAATCCATCTTGCTCAATGGTTTTAGGGCAGCGAGTTATCGCAGATGACGCTTGCACTCCCCAACCTAAGCCTAAGTAACCGTCCCCGCCAGAGGATGAATAAGAAATCGCCACGGAGGGCTTCATTCCACCTCGCCCAGCAGAAGCCTCTATAGGCAAAGAATAGGTTGCAGCTCCCATCTCATTGACACGGAAAGCGCCTGTTAACGCCACTGTTTCGGTATCGGCGAAAATAGAGAAAGTGGTGGTGAGTGTGAGGAAAAATAATAGGGTTTTGAGGGGATTGGTATACATCATCAAGCTCCATTTGAAACAGCAATAACGCGTTGTAACCCCGATGAAAAACCAATGCAACTTCAATTAACAATTAAGCAAATTCTAATAACAAATAAAACCCTTGCAAAATGCAGGGAAATCCATAAATCATGAAATAAATGATTACACAACAAAACAACTTGGCAACCAAACAAAAACACAATAGCAACCACATCGCAATAGCTTACTATCCTCTCCAACGAACGATATCAACGCGTCTTTAAAAGAGACTTCGCTAGCTCATTAATACCTCAGTCCATCATGTAAAACTCAAGCAAAATAAGTAATGTTAAAAATAAAAAATGCCCAATGAAAACAATGGGCATTTTTATCTGATAGAACAACACGTTTAAGAACTTAATTTTAATCTAACCAGCAGCCAGACTTAATGAGAATCCTACACTCGGCTACAGCCAAATGAGCGAGTTCTATCGCCATAATGCTTGGTCTCTAACTTGGCAAAATAGCTCAAGCGGAAGAAAGCACTCGCAAAGGTTTGAGGATAATTCGGAGCATTACGATTGAGATAATAAACTGGCGTATCCTCAGGAAAATGGACTAAATGCCGAGTGCTGTAATCATCTAATCCCAAGGCACTGGCCCAGGCTTCAACAATCTTAGTACTCAGGTTTTGTCCACTTCGATTGTAATTACCGAGATGGTTATAGGCATCGTTATTGAGGAAGATAGCGATATGGTAATGGTCTGTATCGGCATCAGCTCGCTCCCTTGCCCAAATATAACGCAGAGTACAAGGATGCACCCGCTTACCCTCACGGCCCTTGATAAGCCTATCATGCTGGATTTTAGCACTCAGAGATTTAAAGAATTTGCTGATTACCGTTGAATCATAAACTATAGGTGAGTCACGAAAATTGAGCTGTGGTAGATGCAAATCAAACCGCACCATAAAGGTACGAGGGTGCTCAGTCAGAGCAGCTTGTAAGGTCTGTAGAATGGCGCTTAAGTATTCAGCGCTTAGTGGCCTAGGATAAACATTGAGGCCTTGGTATTGGCCATTGCTGATGACGGTAAGGTTAGTGTTTGAGGTGTGACGTGAGTACATATTGATATCCCATATTGGTTATTGTTCATAACGTATGGGGTTTGTGTAATTTATAACTCAAAAGCCCCAAAGGGATTGATATCACTTGCAAAGGTTAGCTCGCCTTTGATGGCAGTTAACCCTGTATGTTCATAAGGTAGTGTTAGAGATACTGGTCGAGTGGATACTATTGAGTAGTAGGTATGACTACAGACTAATAGTATTAACAAACAGACAATCGCAATAACTGAAATCCCCGTCAATCATTGAGCGGTAGATCGGGCGAGCAAGGGCGATGGGATCTCACATCGCTCGACAATTAAACGACCATTTAGTCACAACCGAAGCGCATTTTGTGAACTTTGATTTCATTGACCTTTACAATATTTGGAGAATTCACCAAATTCCATCCTTGGTAAGCCAAGATCTGATCACCCAGCACCATGCTATCTTTGACCTTAGCTGAGGTAGGTAACCATAGTTGCAAGACAAAAGTGGTAAACTCACGCTCCTCTCTACTCTGCTGTTCACTGCTTACATCATCGCCTACCAGAGCTTCAGTTTGCTCACTTTTCTTCTCAACCTTTGCAAGCTTTATCGTTCGGGTTGAATGCATAAAATGTCCAGGCAACCACCCAACAAAATTTGGAAATAGCTTATATTCACGAACGAATAATCTTAGAAATGGTGCAAACTCAGCAATTTTAAACATCAACTCATCCGTTAGAGCTTTGAGGGCAAAATCAATCAAATGAGCAGTATCGTTTTCAGTTGGTTGCTGAACATTACAATCGTTCGAATGTAGGCCTTTGGCTGAAATGACTAAACTTTCGGGCATGCACAAACCATATTCCAAGGCCGATCTGATAAACCGTTGTAGTGTTTCATTCTTCAAAATGTCATGAGAAGTATCAAGCACCTTCTCATGCGATAACCCTAACAGCACCGTAGATACGCATAGATGGTGAATGTAAACGCGTAGTCTGGGATCAAGAAAACCTTTAGCCATAGCTAAATACGACTTGTCATCGAGAACACTATTTTGCAATGGGATCTGCTGCTGTTTCTTTTGTTGCTGGAACTTACTATTGAAGCTGATAACCTCCCTTAAAAAGTTAAATTCCTGCAAATGGTTTTGCTGTACAGGCACGCCAAAATTTACGCAATTTAAGGCTGCACTGCGGAGTTCGAGCTTATACATTGTGGGTAAAGCCACAAAAAAATCACTGTTTTTAACTTCTTTGGCTACCAAAGAGATTGCACCAGCTTTCACCAAAAAGTTCCAATTTTGTTCCAATTGCTTGTCCGATAAACCCGACCATTTTTTTAAAGTTTCAGTCGAATATCCAATGGCATAGCCAGCCTTATTAGCCAATAACACTAAGCATGCCCATTGCAAGCGAATGCCTTGCCTAGGCAACTTCAGGTCCGTAGCAAACAGCACATCTCTTAACTCTTCTTGGAAGTCACAAGTAGCGAGTGTGTTTTTACAGCGCCGATACCCTTCACTGGTCAATTGAAAGTGGAAACGTGAGCGTGGCTTATCGGGTGAAGGACTCACATCAAGGTTTGGGAATTTTAACATATACCCTTCTTGCACTAAATAGTGCAAGCCAGCTGCGATAGTTCTCTTTGGCATTTTGAACAATTTACTTAAATCCTGAATGTCACCACCAATAAAAAGACCGCCTTGTAAGGTGGACCATTGGAGCAGCAACAATCTAGTTTCAGGCGGTGCATCCGTCATTGATTCAAGTACGTTCACTATTAATGTCCTTTGTATTCCATACGTGTTTACCAATAATACACATTATTGCTAAGAAAACCCTAGTATAATTGGTCACAAACGATTAATGTCGTTACTTGTAACGTTACATTGTAACGTCGTAAAAATTTATAATATTTTTAAATATGCAAAAACGGAAAATTAGATGATTCTAATGCATGGTGATGTAATAAAGCTTTTCAGTTTTCTGAATTCTGAGACTCCAGACAGTATCAAATGGATCAGAGAGCATCTGTATAAGAAAGGGTTCTATATTCCATCTGAATATATCGACACCAATACCATCGTCCGTTCACTCGCAGATCAAATGGTACAGAGAGGCTACACATTAGAATCAACAACAGTCATTGCAAAAACGATGGGGGGGACCTGGAGAACAAAAAAATGTAGAAAGAATTCGAAGGGTAAAGTCTCCTTCACTGTGACAATCGACAGTGCTACTTTTAATAAATTGGAAAAAATCAGTAAAAACAGTAAAAAATCTGAATTCATCTCGGAAATGATACAGGAATGGAACCCGTCATTGATTAAAAATGAATTAGTCAAAACAAGTAGTAAGAAGCAAAAAATCAATAGAACCATAGAGGATAAAGACATTGTTTTTCAAAAAGAACTAGCTCTTCAAAAAAAGCAGGCCTCAAGCAAGAAACAAGCCCAACAAAGCGGGGCAAAGCCAGCTGGTGAGAATGTCATTGACTTCGAACATGAAAAAAAATCGAGAGAGAAAGGTTTAAAAAATGATCATGGAAACAAAAATAAATTTGCTGCTTCCGACATTATCGACGGGCACGAAGATTTAGATCAGCAAACCAAAGACAAAATAGAGGACAGCACTCCTACAGCTCACGAACACCTCAATGCTAACCCAACGGCCACAACAAATACAATTAGTCAAATAAACAAAGAGTTGCTGTCAAACAGAACCAAGCAAGGTGAGTTAATAGAACCAGAAGTCTTAAATGAGCACAAAGACACTATAAAATGCGACAGAGCATCATCTCTGCCATCGATGAAGCAAAGTGAAACGACTCTTCCGGCTGAAGACCACAAGGTTATAGGCAATAGTGAGCAAAGTAACACGATTAAAAATTCGCCTGAACATGACAGTGTCGCCCATCCACACAACATAACTGATACCGCGACTGTCAAGGAACAAATCCCAATATCAAACGACATGCCTGAAGGCGAAGAACCTCATTCATCAGTCATTAAAGACCAACCCAGAGCTAACCGTAGTGTACCAATAGTTAAATCCGTTAATAAGGCTGGTATCGTTAACGCTATTTATAGCAAATTACCCCTAGAGATCAAAAATAGACGAAAACGCGAATTAAATTCAAGATATCCAGTGATTTGGATCATTCAGAATCATCATGAAACAAAAGAAAAAGATCTCATTGTGAGTACCGTTTGCGTGCTCAATGAGGCTGGTAGCATTGAATTATTAGATTTATATCTATCTGATAATATAGAAAATAATCATAGTTTGGCACACATACTCAACGACTTTAAAAAACGTGGGGTTAAAGAGATCCTAACTATCTGTTCAGATACTAGCCATAAGGATTCTATAGCTGCGCTGAAAACCCTATATCCTCAAACAGAGCTACAACTATGTATCTTAGGAAAAATTAGAAACTCGACTGAATCGGTACTACTCGAAGACCAAAAAAACTTTAATGATGATTTACTAAAAATCAAGATGGCACAGAGCATAACTGAAGCAGAATTAGTGTTATCTGAAGTAAGAGTTATTTGGGGAGACAAATATCCCGATGTGATAAATTCTTGGTACAAAGAATGGGAATATTTTGCTAAATACTTCACGTATCCTGTGGCTATACGTGAAACCATTTACACAATGAAAGCAGTTGAACTAATGAAAAAACTCCTCAAAAATACGAGTGAGTTTAACAAAAATGAGTCCGCACAAAGCTTAATCACTCGACTTTACGAAAACATATTTACCAAGATAGAACGCTGGGGGACTCCATTTGTAATGTTGGACGACATTAAGCCACTTTTGCACCATCACTTCGAAGAGCGTCTAAAAGGCCTCACCTGAACAAACTGACGCATTCTGTTGAAGTGTCTTCTATAGAATTCCAACTGGTGGGTATATCGGTGGGTATCAATGCGAATTACCACAAAATAAAACATGCTATCCATTGTTAAATAATGGTTTTATTACAAATAAAAATATTCAGATCCAAAACGTTGAGTAATGATAGTTAACGCGTTTTAGATACCCAAAAGCCCTTAATGTAAGGGCTTTTTGTATTTTATGACACTGAGGGAATATCAGTTAAAGCACTCACTCTGATTCACTAATATCGAGTGCGAAGTACTGAGCTAGGCTCAGTGAACAATCGTTTACGGTAACAGGATTTTTTGCAGCTCTTGGTGCGAGCTCACTTGATAGTGCGGGGCGATACCGGCGGGTACATCGTGGCCGTGGACGTTATACCAACAAGTATGAATACCTGCATTGATGCCGCCTTGGATATCTGAATGCGGGTTATCGCCGACCATGAGCACAGTCTCGCGCTCAGGATGGTCCATGAGTTCGAAGGCATGTTCGAAGATACCCACATCAGGTTTGGCTATGCCGACTTTTTCTGAAATCACTAAAATATCAAAATGATGCTGTAATCCTGTACGCTCTAATCGCACGGTTTGTAGCTCAGTGAAACCGTTAGTGATGATGCCTAATTTAGCCTTACCTTGGAGCGCGGCTAATAACTCGCGGGCACCGGGTAGCGGCGAACAAATTTCGGCCATTGCCGATAAAAAAGCACTATTGAGGGTCATGGCCGTGACAGATAATTTGTCAGCCCAAGGCTCGAAACGTATGGTCTGCAACTCGGCGGCAGTTATCTTGCCATCTTGATAATCAACCCAAAGTGGTTTGTTAACTAACTGATACTCATCAAAATCGGCTTGGGTAAAATCGACCCCAAACTCACTAAACATCAATTGAAGCCCTTTTAAGGCATCGAAATAAAATAAGGTTTCATCGGCATCAAACAAAATCCATTGGTAAGGCAAGGACATAGGAACTCTCTTTCTGACAAAATAGCTAAGACCCATCCTTATGCCGTTCAGTGGCATCGAGAATGGTACATCGGCGATTGCGGCAACACTGTGGCTAACTACCTAGCAGTAATCAAGATAAGCGATAAACATGAGCGATGAGCGCGAAAATAACTAGGCTTCACAGTCGACACCCGCAATCAGCAAGTGCATTAGTCTACCTTGCATCAAGGGCGATGATAACCACGATAATAAAAACTGACTGTTGAGGTATCATCAACAATAATGGCTGGGGAACGCGATAATCTAAGGACACCATGGAGCACTTTTCGGCACTACCTATCTTTGTCACTGTCGTGGAATGCGGTAGCTTTTCACTGGCAAGTCAAAAGCTTGGGCTGAGTAAATCGGCGGTGAGTAAACGCATTACCCTATTAGAACAAAGTCTGGG
This sequence comes from Shewanella sp. SM21, assembly GCF_025654335.1. Lineage (NCBI taxonomy): Bacteria > Pseudomonadati > Pseudomonadota > Gammaproteobacteria > Alteromonadales > Shewanellaceae > Shewanella > Shewanella sp. SM21. Next base: position 79,542 of record NZ_JAKKRL010000015.1, on the reverse strand, counting down.
TATTCAACTCCTGCACCGTACCACTCGCAGCTTAAGTCTTACCGAGGCAGGCGCCCGCTACTTCGACTACGTTCGCCCTGCAGTTAAGCTCGCAGCAGACGGATTGGACGCCATTTCCGAGCTACAACAAGCGCCTCAGGGCAATTTACGCATTGCAGCCCCTATGGTATTTGGCCGCTTGCATATCGCCCCTTTAATCCCCGAGTTTCTGCGCCGTTACCCGAAAATACAGCTGCAAATGCAGATGGATGATAAGACAACCGATTTAATTGCTGGCGGATTCGATCTAGCGATTCGTATCGGCGAGCTACCAGATTCCAGCCTGATTGCCAGTAAAATCGCCCCTTGTTTAAGTGTCATTTGCGCCTCACCCGAGTATCTTGCTCGCCACGCTGCGCCACACACGCCGCAGCAACTTAGCCAACATAACTGTTTGTTCTACTCATACTTTCGTGATGGTGTTGAATGGACCTTCTTAAGCCCGCAGGGCCCAACTCGCATCCAGCCGAACGGTAACTATCAAGTCAACAATAGTGATGCCATCCACCAAGCCACACTCGATGGTCTAGGCATAGCCAACCTGCCGCGTTTCATGGTCGACGCCGACTTACAAGCAGGCCGCCTACAAGCCTTGCTCACAGATCATCCCCTCCCCGAACATGGCATTTACACGGTTTATCCACAGCGAAAACATTTGCCGACTAAGGTGAGTGTATTGATTGAATTTTTGATGAATAAGTTGGCGAGTGGCAAGTTAGGGTAAATTTTCACTTGTCAGTAATGAGGAAGGACAACTCTCTTTCACCCCCTATGAAAAATAAACAATAGACTATCAGACTGACTCTCTCGAGCGGCGGATAGCGAATCATTTGAACAATCAGATTTATGTTTTTAATCAATACTACACTTGCATTTTTAGCCACTATTTATACGCTACAACGTATATAAACAAATTATACGCTGTAACGTCTTAAACATTAACTATACGCTATAGCGTGTTAAGTTATGTTTATACTTTAAAGCGTATTGGGAAATAATGGGAATTCAAGATGAAGATCACCACAACCAAACAGCTTAGCGCTTATATACAAGATGTTCGCCAATCACAGGGACTCTCTCAGGCTAAAATTGGTGAGAAAATTGGCTTACGCCAAGGCACAATTTCCAACTTCGAACAGAATCCCGACAGCACTAAACTTGATACATTTTTCAAACTCTTATCAGCCCTCGAACTCGAAATAGAACTCAAACCTCGCAACGCGAGTGACAGTGATACAGGCCCATCTAACAATAAGCAATGGGCTCAGGAGTGGTAATGGCAGCACTTGACGTTTATATGAATGGCTTTCTAGTCGGTACTTTCTCTAAAGAAGATACTGGCGCTCACAGACTATCCGCAACGAAAATACCTCCCAACCAAAGTGACAGTATTGATTGAATTTTTGATTGAGTTCTTAGCAAAGAGATTAAGCAATTATTAGATAGGGTTAAGGATAAATACGGCTTTACATAATGGTTATAACGAACATAACCACACAGCCAAAACAGACTAATGAAAACACATTTAAACCAGATAAAACAGTTCGTTAAGCAAATACTTTAACTATACTTAACATCACTTAATGCGATGATTAAAGGCAGAAATATGAGTGCTTACCATCAAACATTTGGCTATGAATTTGATCTTGGCTTCGACCTAAGCTTATACCCATTTCTCATTGATAAAAGCTACCAAAATGACATGTGCCCCAGCTTTTATTTCAAACAAAAAAGCGACTACTTTATTCTTTGGGTAGACTATGCCGACCCCATTTGTCGCGAAGAAGATTATCCCCGCTACACCATCATTTCGGCCGTAAATGACGGCGACAACATACACCCAGAAATTCGTACCGCTTCTCAGCCAACACTACAGCTTGAATTTGAACAACCCAGTGAACTGATTGATTATCTAGAGCAGATAAAACAGCAACTGAGCGCCAAGGTCGTTTCAATACGGTAACCATGATATTAAACCGTAGCGATAATGCGGCGATGCACCCAAAGCTGAAAAACCAAGCTTGAAACTAATTAGCCGCCAGTAACAGTGCTACGCAACTGGCCCAGCACACAGACACGCCGTGAACCCATCCATGGGGGCTCCACCGCGCTGTCCCTAGCGCGGAGGGTCTGCTTAGCGGACCCCAGTTGCAGCCGCGCTACCATTCGAAACAGTGACTTAGTTTGCAGCATCTCGCATTGATTACCTAATAGCCCAAACGACATAAATGCCCGACTAATAAAATAAAACTATTCGATGTGACTCATAGTCCGTGGAGCATACAACAGCAATGCCTGAGAATATAAGCCCACCAATACACTAGGTTTACATCATGGAATACCAATCCGTTAGCCAGTTTGAAGAGGCTTATTTTGTACCTTATGAAGAAGAATGGTGTGGATACGAGATCTACATCGAACGAAACCCAGATCGGTACAGGGGAGGCTTTGAATGGTCGGTATGCTTTGATAATGAAGAAATTCAATCAGGGCTAGCGTTTCATTTTGATTTTGCACTGACAGAAGCACAACAATTTATTAGTTTTAGGGCAAAAGAGGATTAATTGCTTATGGATGGATTACTCGTTACCAATTGATATAAGAGTTAAATTTAAAAATGAGATCAAAAAGTGATACATGAAATGAGTCACTTAACCCACATTATTTCCCCTGTGACACGCCGTTCATACCTCCATGTAGGCTCGACTAAAACCTCCCTGCTTTAGACGGCCACTGGTGCAACAATGTCGATTTTAATATGACCTCAGCTCTATCAGGTATCTGTACTTATAGCCCCAAAAGCATTTATGCAAAAAAGCTATCTAACGACTAAGCATGTGGCGTTATTTTGTACGATGTGAACATAAGTTAGTCATTAAGTTTTATCACAATTACAAACTCCTCAATCACAAACTAAAAGCTAGCGGAATAGTGCTTGCCATGTATAATTTGCGGTTCGAAATTTGAGTTTGGACTGATGATTAATGAAAGCGATAGATCTATTTTCGGGTGCTGGCGGCTTATCTCTTGCCGCACATCAATGTGGCATTGATGTCATCGCAGCTATCGAACTAGATACAGCCGCTACGGTTACTTATCAACGTAACCTCATTGAACGCCTACAAGCGCCAACTAAATTAATTAATGGCGATATTAATGCTGTCGACTTGCCCGCCTTAATGACAGAGTTAAAGCTCAAACCAGGAAAATTGGATTTGCTCCTTGGTGGCCCACCATGTCAAGGCTTCTCTACTCATAGGATTAACGGTGCAGGTATTGATGATCCCCGAAATCAGCTTCTGTTGAAGTATTTTGATTTTGTTGATGGTTTACGACCAAAAGCGTTCTTGATTGAAAACGTGGCGGGACTTTTATGGAAACGCCATGAAAACTATCTCAATCAGCTTCTAGCTCTCGCAGAAACCCATGGCTATACCATTCATTTTTGCGACATTCTCAATACTAAAGACTATGGCGTGCCACAAAACCGTAAACGTGTTTTTATCTTTGGTACACGTAAAGACCTGAATGTTGATGCTGCAAATTTTCCGCCAGCAGCGACACACTTCTCACCGTCTAGTAATAAATCACCTTACTGGAAAACGGCCTCTACTGTATTTGAAAAAATACCAGCAGACCTTATAGAGCAATATATTGAAGAGTATTTTCGACCAAAAACTAAGCTTGCAGATGATGAAGCAAGAGATCTCCTACTCAACCTAGAATATGGTGAAGCAGTAAAAGAGGATGATCCTTGTAACATCACAATGCAGCCAACACCCAAAATGATTAGGCAATTTGAAGCTACACCTTTAAATGGAAGCCGCGAAGACGCTGGCGAAGAATTTAGGCTGCCCTGCCATTCAAATGGATATAAAGGTCATAAAGACGTATATGGCCGAGTAATGATCCACTTACCAAGTAATACCATCACTACAGGATGTAACAACCCCTCTAAAGGCCGTTTTGTTCACCCTTGGAAAAACCAAGGTATGACATTACGTCATGCCGCTCGATTACAAACTTTCCCTGATAGCTTTAATTTTTTGGGCACTTCGACTCAACAAGGTAAACAGATAGGTAATGCAGTTCCTGTTAAATTAGGAAAAGTGTTAATAAACACAATCAAGAAAATCATCAAATCGTAGTATAGAATATTTTTATTCTCAAAAAAAATAAACTTTTATATTAACAATGGAAAATCTATCAAACTAAATATTACTGAACCATAATAAATAGTCATCTGTCTAAATAGCTATTCCAAATAATAAGTCACTGTAATCACTCTGCCTCGCCCAAAATAACTAAATGCCAATTGCATTCTAAATCCATTTAAATCTTGTTATCGGAAAGCTCGACGCTACTGTAACACCGGCATGATGTAGTGCAATTAGAGGATCCTATTTAGAGGAAAACCATATTATCAATTATTATAACAGGGCAAAAATTACACATATGCATTGAAGAACTAAAAATTTCATACATTATATTCAAAGTTCTGCTTAAATTTCTTCAGTTACAACCTATAATATATGCCCACTCAATCCGTGGGCATGAGCTATAAATGTATACTATCACGCGAAATAAAAATCTCACTTATAGTTTTAAACCAAAATCTTAACTGTGCATTTTTTCAACACTTAAAATACTTGAAAGCAGCTCTTTAAAACTTCCCCATAATGGATGTTGTTTATTTCTTTTCTGCAAGAAAGCAATCTGCAAAGCAAATATAGCTTTAGCATCTGCATTAGCCTCACCTAGATTTGAAATTACCGCATCTCTAAATCTTTCTTTATATGTCCCTATCGTAAAATCTTCTTTAATTGCATCAATATTTGTAGGTCTATCACCTACGGCCATTTCCCAAATAAACTCTTCAGGCGTATCTACATTCATAAATCTAAATCTTCCATGATACAAGTCCAGTATTTTTAGTTTGAATTCTATTTTTTGTTCTGTATTACTTGCATTGCCGCCATTCAAAGGAAGTTTAATTTCACACCCCAAACCTTTAATTTGTTTTTGCAGTATATCATCTAAATCTGGATGTGAAGACTCGGGTATATCTTGACTATATAACTTAACAGCAATTTCACCTAAATTAAGCTCTTCACTATATTTTTCCCTATCAGTCTCATTTATAGATGAAAGCATATCTCCATCTAACAACACGATATCATCATTAAAATCATCATCTATTAAAAATTGGACAAGCAAGTTATTAATAATTGTTGGTGCCCCGCCAGGATAAGGTATAACACAATAAGTATTAAGTAACTCTGGATCAATCTCTTTTATAGCCTCTTCAACCAAAGCCTTAGCCAGCTCATCTTCAACATATAATTTTTTATTGCCATATGATTTTGAGCCTAACCTAATAAATGCCTGCTGTGGAGAACATTCATTTAGGATTGAATACCTTCCATCTACATTGTTATATTGAAAAAGTTTTATAGCATTATTTGGAAGGCCATAAACGAAATGCTCAGAATGGGTAGATAAAACAATTTGGTGACCATTCTTTCTAATTTCATCTAGAAGTAAATTCCTAAGTTCAATTTGTGCTCCTGGATGTAAAGAAACTTCAGGCTCATCTAACAAAATCAAGGAGTCTTTATTAGCTCTGAGCACTTTAACAGCGCAATTGACTACAGATACTTCACCACTACCTGCCACGGCTTCAGTATAGCGTTCATCTGAATTAGTAAAAATAATAGAATAACCATCATTGTTATATAAATCATGCGTAACAATTTTTGCTAAAATATATGATTTACCAAGAATCCTATTTACCCAGTACAATTCATTTTCATTAAGATTTACAACTGATTTAGTTGTGCGACAGTGCCAGGTTATGGGGAAATTAGTGTTATCATCAATATGTTGGCGAAGCGCTTTTGAACGATGCCTTATAAAATCTTGTTTTGATCTTATACTTTGCCTTTTTTCAAATTTTCCAAAATAAAAGAATTTATCGAAAGAACTTAATTCTGCCCTAAAATCAATGTAGACCACATCTTTATTAATAGCGTTCCAGCGTGTATCACTTCTAATTTCAGCATGACAAGCTTTATACTCTGGCATGCTATTCATACCATCTTTAATTGAAGGTCTAGCCGTTTCCCAATAATCAGGATCTTCTGGTTGATTACCTTTGGCCTTCCTTTTTCTACGTGTTTTAATAACTTCAATCTCAGCATTATATCCATCAGGCTTATATTGATATATAAACCTATTGACCTCACCACTACCTTCTACTATAGGGTCTAGAGAAGTCGAAAACCAAAAATCACTCACATTTTTACCATTAGGACAACCATATAATGCTTGAAGCGTAGATGACTTACCTGAGCCATTTGGCCCTACCAGCACTGTAAATGGGAAGTTAAAAGTAATTTCAGTATGCTGTTTAAGCTTTTTAAAATATGGAAATCGAATTTTATTTATATATCTTTTAAAACTTTTAACATTGCGTTTTTTTAATTCATTCAAAAAGTCTGACATCTAAATCTCTGCTCATTTATGTTTTAGCTGTTTAATATTTCTTCAACTTGCCTTTGCTTTAATCGCGATGGGTACACTGCATCCATCGCGATTAAAAACTCTGTGACATTCGAATACGCTTCGCTTTCATAGACTATCTTAGCAACTTCCTCTGCAAGCCTTCGTCCATGAATCAAGACTATTGGATACTTGTCTTCAATCACTTCTCGTTGAACTGAATCTGAAAAATAACTGGTGGTTACATACACACCTAGCCAGCCACGCTTTAAGCGGGCTACTGTACGAGCAATATGATTACCACCCGTAGGCGTATTGAGTGACTCGCATTTCGCCTGACCTAGCACAATCAACTCCACTTTGGAGAATCCACTACCCAAAGTCACCTTACCGATGAAATCGGCACCACCGTCACCCGAGCCTTGAGTCACCCAGCCTTTTTGATAAATGCCTAGCTCTCTGTCTAAAACACGCTCTGCAATCTCCTCAGCGAGCGCCTCAAATCTATGCTTCTTGTTAGCGTAGTAATCATAAATTTGATTTAAAATTTTGTCAGACTCAGAACCCGGAATAGGCTTTTGATTTATCGTTTTCTCTAGCTTTAACTTAGATACTCGGCGTCGTAGTTTGTTTAAAGCATTGCTACCTTCGCTCAGCCATTGTCGCCAGCTTTTAGGCGCTGTTTGATTGGTCATCTCTAGAGAAAAAGCTTTTTTACGGCGGCTATTTATCCAATCCCATTCGAACTCTTCATGCTCTGCTGCTATACAAAAAACGGTAAAGTCATAGGCATAGTTGGTAAACGTACGCCCGAGTTTGTTATCCCATTGCGTTACTAGCTCTATGCTATTAATCACACCCAATCCTTGAAACTGGGGATAACCCTTAGCAACACCATTCATAACTACGCGTCTAAAAAATAAGATAGGTGGAGTAAGAGAGCGCTCTAGTAGGCAATGTGAATGCGCTAATCGAAAAGCTTCGAGTAGCGCTTTGTTACCTGGTGCAGTAGCAGGATCTTTACCAGGTTCTTTATTGTCACCAAAGTAGCGGATATGACCGTTATCAACGTCATAAAAATCTTCCCAGGGTGTTTCTATTGAACCTTTCTTATTTGGACTACTGGAAATGAGTATTGCCGGGCGGACGAGTTGGCCCAAGCTGGTTTTAATCTTGGCACTAGGGTTTATTCCCTTTTCAAGCTGCAGATTGTTGGCTTCGATTGATTTGGTTAGAAAATGGAAATTGAGGTAGCCATCTTCATACATGTTTTCTCCACATGCTGGCTTTTTATATCTCAGTACATCACCAATCTGAATTTCCATTATTCGTTATCAATCCTTATCTAAGCAGCTTGGTGCAATATAACATACTGATATTTAATTAGAAGAAATGTGGATACCAATTGTGAGTATGCGCTTATTCAACTGCTAATTTATAACCTCACACAAGTACCACACTGAAGGTAAAGCGGTACAAGGGCTGCACAGCGGAAAATGGTATTGATAAGCAGGCCCTCTGCGCCATGGATGGCGCGGTGGAGCCCTCAAGGAAGAGTTTACGGCGTGCCTGCGGGCGATACCATTTTGTGGCCACTGCTGAGCCTTAAATCAAAGATCTCGCTACTTTCCGCTCGGCAATAAGTACCTTGTACTTCGGCCGCCGGCGTCGGCTTTAACTAAAAAGTGCTGTTCGACCATTTGCGCAAGATGACGGGTGGCGGTGGCGCGACTCACCTTAGCGACTTTTTGATACTGGCTACTATTAATCCCTAACTCAAAATCGCCGTCTAACATGCAATTGAGTACTTTGGCTTGCTCTTGACTCAATAAAGATTGGTCGACACTTTGCCAATACTGAGTTTTCGACAGCGTTCTGCTCACATCTGCCATCGCATTGAGTAAGCAATCATTGAGGGTCTCAAAAAACCATACTAACCAAGGAGTAATATCGACATCCCCCCTTTGAGTGGACTCTAAAATGTCATAGTAAGTTTGGCGACGGGCAAGAATACTGACCGACATAGCGTAAAAACGAATCGAGCGTTTCTCCGCTTGCGCCAAAGCTAAATCAGTCAATAAACGCGTGATGCGCCCATTACCATCATCAAGTGGATGAAGAGTAACAAACCAAAGATGTGTTATCGCCGCACGGATAAGCGGATCTAAAACCTGCGCTTGCCGTGAAGCATTAAACCATTCGATAAACTGCGAGAGTTCAGCATCCAATGCCGCTCTAGAGGGTGCCTCAAAATGTACTGTTGGTTTATCAATGCGGCCAGAGACAACCTGCATAGGTGTATCGCCACGCAGCGCTCCGCCAATAACAGGGTTAAACAGCGTATAACCCTGGGGAAATAACTGTTTATGCCAGCCCAATATCCGTTCAAGGGTTAACTCTGTATCTAAATTTTTTAAGGCATCGAGCATAATGTCAGCCAAACCATCGGTTTGCGCTGTTGTCGGATACGGTTTATCTTCAGTCACGCCAAGTTTTTTAGCTAAGGATGAGCGCACCGAAGCCGCATTGAGCTTTTCACCTTCGATGGCACTGGAATGGATAATGTTAGCGAGTAAGGTGTCAAGTGCAGCGTCTGAAGTTAATAAGCTATCGTCGTGACTTAGCATTTGCTTGCCAAGCAACAGGCCCTGATTGAAATAGACCTGACGCAGCAAGGCATCAATGCTGCTGGTGTTCCAATGAAACTTAGGCCAATCGGCTTGCTGCCAAATCCACATATCTACCCCATGAATCAAATAACAAGCCTATTCTACTCACATAATGAGGCGATTAACAAACCTATTCGCCTCATCAATACCAACATGGCTATGCAATACAGGGAAATGTGCCTTGTTGGTAATCCGGGAGCTCGTTTCTAAGCCTTGCGGTCAGCCATTTTTATCGTACAGCGGCCATACGATACTGTGGCGCCTTTACTGTGGTGTATTGCCGCTACGCGTGACTTTTATGTGTAGCCACCGACAAAGCCTTCGCACTGAGATATACTGCCGCCGCTGATTTGACACGCCAATGTGAAACGCCGAGGTGATAACTTACGGCTTTACCGCACCGCTGACACACATTCTGAGCCTAACCTATGCCTGATAACGCCAACAATTCACCAACCTCGACTCACGTACAATGTACTGCTAATGCACAGCGTATCGGCAATGTTCAACCTACTGGTCATTCACCGATTGCGACGCAAGATGCAATGCATCCAGTCCAGTCGAATGCGCTCAGTGACGAACAGATAAAGGTGAAAAAGCAGAAAGTCTTTATCATAGGTTTGCCACGCACGGGCACCACGAGTGTGAGTGTGGCGCTATTGGAGCAAGGGCTAAAAGTGGCACACATGGCCTTTACTAAGCAGGCATTTATGCTTGCCGATGCAGTGTCTGACACGCCTTGTTTCAGCGATTATCAGCAGTTGGATTTATTATTTCCCGAAGCAGTGTTTGTCTATCTCGACCGAGATATCAATACTTGGTTGCCTTCGATGCAGATGTTACTTGGTAAAATGGCACCCCATTTGGATGAAAAAACAGGCCGCTTCCATCCAATATTAAAGCGCAGTTTTAGGCATACTTTCGCCATAGATAAAGTGGCGGAACCTGCCAGCAGTGAGCACTTAATTGCTTGTTATCAAAAGCATCAGCAAGAAGTATTCGCTTACTTTAATGGGCGGGAAGACTTTATTTCAATTGATGTTAGCCATGCAGGAAGCTTGAGTCAGTTACTGCAATTTTTGGGAATGGAAGCAAACGCGAAGAATAGCGATGTTACATTAGGTTTAAGCGAGCCACTGAGTTTCCCTAAACTTAACGTGGGCCGCAACGTGGCAAGTTGGGGCGAATATAAACACCCCAACAAGGTCAACACCAATAGCGCAGGCCCACAAAGCCGTAAGTTTTTCGACTACACGCTTTAACAATGCATTGGATCAGTACACAGATACCAATGTACAGATATCCAAGCGCTGAATTAAAAATTAGCTTTAAGCACAGCCTCTTGGTCGAGCAAGCTTTGGTACAAGGTAAACTGGTTCGCGGCGCGGTCTAAATTATGGCCTTCGCGGTGGATATGGAAATACACATCACCATTAAGATAATCCGTTAAAAAACGAACACCTATCATCAAACAAATCACCCGAGCACCGAGCCACAGACTGCGCTTTTCGTCTTCCGTTAAAACGTCACCCAACTCGCTCAAGTAGCCACGGCAAATCGCGGCGAAGATATCTTGGCGCACTTGGACTTTATCCAAAGCCGTTGAGTCTTCTTCCTCTGGCGAGCAGAAGGTGCGGACCATATCACCAAAGTCATACATCAGATGACCTTTCATGCAGGTATCTAAATCGATAATCGCCATGCTGGACATGTCGCGTTTATCGAAAAGCATGTTATTGATTTTAGTGTCGTTATGACAAATTCGTAGCGGCAGCTTTGGCGATATTTCTGCAAGTTCATCCAGCAAAGCCTGCTGAGATAACGCGTAATCGACCCAATGACGGCAGAGCGCTAAGCGATGCTGACTATCGAGTTCAGCGGCCTGCTTTAGTAAGGCCATGCGTCCCGGTAAATGGTGAAATTGGGGGATCACATCTTCAAGCTCTGTCGCATCAAAATCACTCAAGGCAGAGGCAAAATGCCCAAAGGCCTTGGCCGCCATTTCCGCTTCTTGTTCCGACTTAACCACTTCAATGCTAAGACTATGGGGCAAGTAACTGATCGCACGCCAAAATCCTTGCTCGCCTAAATCGATAGCCAGCTCACCCTCTTGGGTTAAACATGGGCTAACGACTTTAAGGCCGTATTGTTGCTGTAATGACTTAGCGCATAAATGATGGCTAATTTTATCGGCATTGCAGACCAAAGCGTTGGGTGTTTTAAATACCTCAGTGTTAATTCGCTGCAATACCAATTCGCCCGCAGGCCATCGCACTAAAAGGGTGTCATTGATGTGGCCATTACCGAGGGCAGAAATTTTCGCCTCGGCAGATTCAATACCAAAATGAGGCAACACTGACTGCCTGATGAGTTTAATCACTCAATAACTCCGTTAATTTTTGTTTTACCCAGACAGTGTCCTGCGGATAAGTCACGCCAAGCCATGGCTCACAGGCAACATCGACATACACAGGCAAACCTTGCTCAATTCCCGCTTGTACTATGGCGGGTAAATAGCATTCAGACTTAGGTTGTTGACCCTGTTGCCCGATAAATTCGGTTAATTCACGTTTAATAACATCAAATATGTTTGGGGAGAAGCCCCAGCATGTCATAGAGACCAAGGACTGCGCCGGCAAATTAGCATGACCCTGCGGGCCATCACCCATTAAGTGGCCAGCTTGCTCGGCGATATTGAGCCATTCGGCGACCGATTTAAGCTGACCATTTTCAACCTGACACAAACCACGATTAACGCCACCGTGTTCCGACAATGTGAGTTCTATGGGATAGGCCACCATCATCCACTCGGTTGGCCTAGTGCTTAAGCCTTTGGCTAAGGAAGCAAAAGCGCTATCACCATAAAAATCATCTGCATTGATAACGGCCATTGGCCCTTTAACGAGATAGCGCGCACTCCAGAGTGCATGGGCCGTACCCCAAGGTTTAAGCCTATGGCTAAGATCCGCCAACTGCGCCGCTTCGGGTAAATCCGTTAAGACTTGATAGCAAAAATGATATTCAAAATCGACTGGCAAAAATCGTGTCAGGATCTCAGTTAATTCACTTTCTAACTCTGGGCGGATCACCAGCACAGCACGCTGAAAACCACTGCGAATGGCCGACATGATTGATAGCACCAACATGGGTTCACCCGCGGGGCCGAGTGCCGCCAATTGCTTATCGCCGCCGAAGCGACTACCTAGCCCCGCAGCCATAATGACTAAGGTCAATTCTGTATTCATGCTGGATTGATATATTCAGTTCAAATTTAAAGGTGTTCCCCCAAACCGCAGCGACCTAAACAACCTAAAGTACGGTTTGAGAAAAAGAGGAGCAAAAGTGTAATCTACCCCTCTAATTGTGACTAGCATTTAAGCAGAATTTTTATCGACTTAGCTGCAGACTTTTTTAACGAGCAATATAATCGCCAAAGGTGCGATTTTGTTCCAATATCGCTTGGCTGCCCTTAAGACTGAACTTATAACCACACAGGCTAATATTACCTCGACGAGCGAGATCAATAATGATGGCCTGAGTATCGAGTGGTGAGAATCGCGCCTCTGAAGCGGAATCCGCTTTCAGATCCACAGTCACAGGGCGATAGTCAGTGCCATTGTTAAAGGATAAGACGCTGCAAGTTTTATCTCCCTTTGCCGTCGCTAAGGACCACAGGTTTTGTGCTTTACCTTTCTCACCGAGCCAACGCATGATCAAGATGTCATCCTCCAGCGCCACAGAAAAACCGTCCGGTAACGCGAGCGTCACCCGCTCACCCGCATAGGGCGCAATCGCGTTAACTGTGACAACTTCTGCACCATCACCCGTCTCTGCATCACCATTTGGCCAAAGTCCCCACACCAAGGCAATCAATAGCACCACACCACAGCCAATTCCTGCTGGGCGCCAATAACGGCGTTCCACTTTCGGCAGTTTAATCTTAGGCAACACCAAGAAACGCTTTAGTGGCGCCAAAAACTCAAATAAACCGCGAAATAGCTCAGTCATCGAACCAGAATCTTTTGCTTCGGCGCGGCGCTGACGCACTTCTTCGGCATGATCTCTATCGTTAAAGCTGTCAGGCTCGTCATCTTCTTCGGCGGTAAAACGCCAACCGGGTTCAGCACTACGCTCGGCAGGATCTAATTGCGCCGCAGTAAAGTCGACATGTTTCAAATTAACATTGTCCACATCGACATCGACCAACTCAATGTGGGTCTGTTCAACGCGGCTAGTATTAGCGGGACGGAAATCTGCATGGCTGCCTGGTATCACAAAATCGGCAGGATTCTGCGTCATTCGAGTTAACGCATCAAAGCGCAGCTCATCTTGACGCAACGCCTCTCGCTCTGCCTCCGCCGCGCTAACACTCGGCTCAACCCTCGGCGATGTTAAAACAGATTCAACATGGGTAGACAAATCGACCTCTGGCTCAGACACAGTCTCAGCGCTAATGGTTTGGGCATGAAGCTGCTCAACATGCGGCTCACGCCTTTCAGCTTGAGGTTGTGCTTGAATATGAGAGGTAGATTTTGCCGATTGTCTTACGGCAACGTCTTGAGCAACAATAGGTTTAGGGTCAATGATGTTAGGATCTATGGCAGTTTTAGATGCCATGGCTTTAGGGTCTATAGTGTTAGGATCTACTATTTTAGGATCTATGGTTTTAGGAACGATAGTCGGTTCCACACGGCGCCTAGGCATTGCCTGTGATGTTGGTGCATCCAGCTCAGGACCGAAATAACCGTAGCGATAATCCACTATCGTTGGTGCAGGAAAGCGCCAGCCCCAAAATGTCAGTCCCGCGGCTAACACTAAACTCAATCCAATTAAGGCAATATGCACACCGGCCGCTAGCAGGCCGATGAAAATTATTAACGGCAATAGAAATACGCCAATCAAGCCTTTTGACTTATCGGCATCGGCCAAACGACGCAAACTGGTGAGCCCTAATAAAGGTAGACCCAACAATGCCAGCAAATACATCAGAAAATTAGCCCCAAAAGCAGCGGCTGCAAATGCAATACAGACGTAAACGCCAACACTGATTGCGACAAAACGGGGACGAGAATCACGCCCGTGAAGGCAGAAAAGAGATTTTAACAGCACGACCCTTCCTTTATTGTTATAAAAACGAGATACAAAAAGACACTCATTGCCTTATTCGCACGAGCGTAACCAATTTACCCGCAATTGTCAGTGCCTACGACCCAAGTCGGATAAAAATGCACATAATATCGAAGTAAATCTAAAATAGGCTTAAATTGCCAGCCAACAAGCCCTAGTATTTCTATGGTCAAAATCGGTATAATACTCGGCTTTCTGGGCCCTTCTTGCGTTAACCCATTGGATATTTAGCTCATGACCGCACGCGGAAATTTATTTATTGTGTCGGCGCCAAGTGGCGCAGGTAAATCCTCGTTGATTTCAGCCTTGCTTAAAGACAAGCCAGCCGACATGCAGGTTTCGGTATCTCATACCACCCGCGCACCACGCCCAGGCGAAGTTGATGGTCAACACTATCACTTCGTTAATGTTGAGCAATTCAAAGCCTTAATTGCTGAAAATGCCTTTTTTGAATGGGCAGAAGTGTTCGGCAATTACTATGGTACCTCGCGCCATGTGATCGAGCATACGCTCACCCAAGGTATCGATGTTTTCCTCGATATCGACTGGCAAGGTGCCGAACAAGTTAAAGCCGTGATGCCAGAGGCCGTTGGTGTGTTTATTCTACCACCCTCTAAAGCCGAGCTAGAGCGCCGCCTCACTGGTCGCGGACAAGACAGTAGCGATGTTATCGCCAGCCGTATGGCACAAGCCGTATCGGAAATGTCCCACTATAAAGAATATGATTTTATTATCGTCAACGACGATTTTGACACTGCCTTAGCCGATTTGCGTGCCATCATTCGCAGTCAGCGCTTAACAGGTGCTAGTCAGATCCACGCGCAAAATGATATGCTTCACGATCTGTTGGCAGGATAGCTGTCATAGTGTACAATTTTGCGTCATTTTTTCCCTAGATAAACTGGAGTTTCAACACATGGCTCGCGTAACTGTAGAAGACGCCGTAGAACAAATCGGCAACCGTTTTGATATGATCTTGGTTGCGGCGCGTCGTGCTCGCCAAATCGCCGTGCAGGGTAAAGACCCTATGGTTGAAGAGATGAACGACAAACCCACGGTTATCGCCCTGCGTGAAATCGAACTAGGTTTAGTTAATGCTCACACCTTAGATGCCGATGAGCGTCAAACGGTGCGTGAACGTGAAGCAGCTGAAATTGCAGCGGTTGCAGCCATTGCTGAAGGTCGTTCATTATAGTTTTTGAGTAAAAACCTATTTAGGTAAAAGGAGAGCTGCCACTTGTATCTGTTTGAAGGTCTAAAGGAGTCTGCTTCCGGTTACTTAGAACCTGAACAGGTAGAATTGCTCAAGCAGGCGTACCAGATTGCGCGCGATGCCCACGAAGGGCAAATGCGCACGAGTGGCGAACCTTATATTACTCATCCGGTTGCGGTTGCCCGCATCCTTGCTGACATGCGTCTTGATCATGAGACGCTGATGGCAGCACTGCTCCACGACACTATCGAAGATACCCATGTCACCAAAGACGATTTAGCCGAACTATTCGGTGTCGCGGTGGCCGAACTCGTCGAAGGCGTGTCAAAACTCGATAAGCTTAAATTTCGCGACAAGAAAGAAGCCCAGGCTGAAAACTTCCGTAAAATGATGATGGCGATGACGCAGGATATCCGCGTTATCCTCATCAAGCTTGCCGATAGAACCCACAACATGCGTACTTTAGGCGCACTGCGTCCCGACAAACGTCGCCGTATCGCCCGCGAAACCTTAGAAATCTACGCGCCCATCGCTAACCGTCTCGGTATCCATAACATCAAGACCGAGTTAGAAGACTTAGGTTTCCAAGCTTATTATCCCATGCGATATCGGGTGCTTAAAGAAGTCGTTAAAGCCGCCCGTGGGAATCGCAAAGAATTGATCCAAGGCATTGAAGCCGCTGTGTATACGCGCTTAAACGATGCGGGTATTCCAGGGAAAGTCAAAGGTCGCGAGAAAAACCTCTACTCCATCTATAACAAGATGCAGAGTAAAGAACTGCAATTCCAAGAAGTGATGGATATCTACGCCTTTAGGGTGATAGTCGATTCCATCGACACTTGTTATCGCGTACTCGGTGCCATGCATGGACTTTATAAGCCTCGTCCCGGTCGTTTCAAAGATTATATCGCTATCCCTAAAGCCAACGGTTATCAGTCACTCCATACCTCTTTATTTGGTCCACATGGCGTGCCCGTTGAGATCCAAATTCGTACCGAAGATATGGATCAGATGGCCGACAAAGGGGTAGCTGCACACTGGGCCTACAAAGGCGGGGCGCAAACAGGCCAAGGCACGACGACTCAAGTGCGTGCCCGTAAGTGGATGCAAAGCTTGTTGGAATTACAACAAAGCGCCAGCACCTCATTCGAATTCGTTGAAAACGTGAAGACTGAACTCTTCCCTGAAGAGATTTATGTGTTCACCCCTGAAGGTCGCATTCTGGAATTGCCCGTGAATGCAACCGCGGTAGACTTTGCCTACGAAGTGCATACGGACGTGGGTAATACTTGCGTCGGAGCCCGCGTTAACCGCCAAGCGTATCCGCTTAGCCAACCGTTAATTTCAGGCCAAACCGTTGAAATCATTACCGCCAAAGGCGCGCGTCCGAATGCCGCTTGGTTAAACTTTGTGGTGACTGGCAAGGCTCGCGCTAAAATCCGCCAAGTGCTGAAAAGCCTTAAAGGTGATGATGCGATTGCACTCGGTCGCCGCCTGCTCAACCATGCGCTAGGCAAAACTAAACTCGATAGCATTGCGCCTGAGCAGATTGAAAAAGTGATCCGCGATACTAAACATACCACGCTCGATTCGCTGCTCGCCGACATCGGCCTTGGCAATGCCATGAGTATTGTTATCGCCCAGCGTTTGATTGGCGATAATCTTGAGAATCAAGAGAGTCGCGACGGCCACATGATGCCAATTCGTGGCGCCGAAGGCATGCTCGTTACCTTTGCTAACTGTTGCCGCCCCATCCCAGGTGATGCCGTGATAGCCCACGTGAGCCAAGGTAAGGGCTTAGTGGTACACATGGAAAACTGCGCCAATATTCGTGGTTATCAAGGCGAGCCAGACAAATATATTCCCGTACAATGGGATAATGTTGAAGGCGTTGATTACCAAGCCAATCTGCGGGTGGAAATTGTTAACCACCAAGGTGCACTGGCGAAGATCACCTCGATCATTGCCGCCGAAGGTTCAAACATTCACAACCTCAGCACTGAAGAACGCGATGGTCGCGTGTATTTGATCAACCTGCGGATTTCGGTGAAAGACAGGATCCATTTAGCCAACGTGATGCGCCGAATTAGGGTACTACCCGAAGTACTGCGCACATCCCGTAATCGTTAATTAACTCAACACTAGAGAGAGCGTCATGGCAGAAAAAATCATCATAGCGACCGAAAACGCCCCAGCGGCCATAGGCACGTATTCACAAGCGGTTAAAATCGGCAGCACAGTGTATTTATCTGGCCAGATCCCGCTCGTGCCAAGCACAATGCAAATTGTCAGCGATGATTTTGAAGCACAAGTCGTGCAAGTATTTGAAAACCTAACGGCGGTTTGTACTGCTGCGGGTGGTTCAATCAACGATATCGTTAAGCTCAACATCTTCCTGATTGATTTAAGCCACTTCGCTAAAGTAAATGAAATCATGAGCCGTTACTTCAGCCAGCCATACCCAGCCCGTGCTGCTATCGGCGTGAAGCAATTGCCGAAGGATTCTCAAGTTGAAATGGACGGTGTGATGGAGCTGTAAGCGCTAGCATTTCACCTTCTATAAACGAAAAGGCGCTACGGCGCCTTTTTGTTGCCAACACAATCCAACACTCCGCTCGCCACTCTCTTCATCTTGCTTTCATACCAATCACATTAAATATCTAATCAGTTCAGAGCCTCACAGGCATTTCAATCCAAGGCGCATTGACGCAGAAATGGTTATTCCCTTTTAAGTCAATGCAACACCGGAGTGGGATGCCTGTGTGGCTCCCGAAGGGCGGCTGATGTTCACTACATGGCAACGCGCTTTATACTGCGTTTAAGGCTTTCGACAGAGCACCACTATGCCTTCAAGCCTTCGCCTTGTCTAAAGCGCGTTGAACTCCCGCTGAATGAACAGATATTTAATACGATTGGTATAACACTCAACTTGTAGGCTTTGCGCTCCATTCTCATATTTTACAATCTTGTAAACTATTTGCGCGAGCTCACAAAACTCGCCATACTGGGTACAGCCAAAAGAACAATAAATAACAGGGAATTGCCAATGGATACAGCGATTAAGACGCCAATTGAAATGCTGGCGCACTGGGCTAATACTCAGGGGGACCAAGTCTATTTACGCCAACCGATCAAGGGTCAATTCCTTGATTTTACTTGGGCTGAAGTTCAAGAAAAAGTTCAACAACTTGCCGGAGCCTTACATCACTTAGGCTTAGAGCGTGGTGATAAAATTGCCGTTCTCTCTAAAAACTGTGCCGAATGGTTTATCACCGACCTCGCGTTGATGCACGGCGGCTATGTCAGCGTACCTATTTACCCTACCGCCAACACAGATACTATTCGCTATGTGCTGCAACACAGTGGCGCAAAAGCCATTTTTCTCGGCAAACTTGACCATTGGGCTGACCAAGAGGCTGGTGTCGGCGGCGAGCTACTACGCCTTGCCATGCCTTATGATACGATGCCAGCACAATATCAATGGGAACAATTACTTAAGCTAGGCTACCCCTTAGTTAACGCCCCACTTCCTACTCCAGATCAAGTGATGACACTCATCTATACCTCTGGCTCGACTGGCCAACCTAAGGGCGCGATTCAAACCTTCGCCAGCTATGGCTGGACTTGCCAAGCGGTCGTCCGTGACCTGCGCACCGATGGCGACGATAGACTTTTATCCTATTTACCCTTAGCCCACATCACAGAGCGCGTTGCGATTGAAGGCTCATCCTTCTACTCAGGTAGTGTGGTGGCTTTCGTTGAAAGTCTCGACTCCTTCGTTGTCGATGTTCAACGGGCAAAACCAACGGTATTCTTCTCGGTACCACGGTTATGGAGCCTGTTTCAGAAAAACATTATCGACAAAATTGGGGTCAGTAAACTTAATCTATTGCTGAAAATCCCACTGCTTAGCAGCTTTGTGAAATACAAAATCCATAAGGGTTTAGGCTTGAACCATTGTCGTCTACTCGGCTCTGGCTCGGCACCTATTCCGCCATCACTGATCCACTGGTATCACAGTATTGGTCTTAATATCTGCGAAGCTTGGGGTATGACAGAAAACTGTGCCTATTCGATCATCAACTATCCTTTTGATGCGCGTAAAATTGGTACTGTTGGCCGCCCAGTTGAGGATTGCCAGATCCGCCAAGGCGAGGATGGTGAGCTACTGCTCAAGAGCCCGGGATTAATGACAGCTTATTATCTGCAGCCTGAAGCTACTGCAGCGGCATTCGATGCTGATGGTTTCTTCCACACAGGCGATTTGTGCTCCATCGATGCCGATGGTTGTGTCACTATTACTGGCCGAGTGAAAGACAACTTTAAAACCGCCAAGGGCAAATATGTAGCGCCCGTGCCTATCGAACGTAAATTGGCGCAGGATCCCCATGTTGAACTGATTTGTGTGATTGGCTCTGGTCTGCCACATCCAGTCGCACTAGTGCAGTTATCCGAAGGGGCCAATCTACAAGCCCGTGAAGAAGTCCGCACCTCACTCAAAGCGACACTCGATAGCGTTAATCCGCACTTAGAGTCACACGAACATGTCGATGCGATTGTCGTGGTCAGTGATCCTTGGACGATTGAGAATGATGCGCTCACGCCTACCCTCAAAATCAAACGCCATGTGCTTGAAAAAGCCTTTAGCGAACGAGTTGACGGCATTCGTGGCGCCCAAGTCCGCTGGGAAGATGAATTAACTCAAAAATAACTAGGCCAAACAATCAGTTGGCGAGTATGGTCATCAGCTAAAACTAAGCACGCCTAGGGTGTGCTTTTTTATGACATATTCTGTCAAAATCCGATAAAACCACGTATCATGTGCGCCAGTCGGCCAAGGGGCAATTCCCTTGTACTTTTCCATTCAATATTAGGTTTAACAGAGTCTAACGATGCTAATTACACTATCGATTATTGGCGGTTTTATTATTTTAACCTTAGGCGCTGAAGCCCTAGTTCGTGGCGCGAGTTCAATCGCTCTACGTTTAGGTATTACGCCACTTATCATAGGCTTAACTATTGTTGCCTTTGGTACTAGTGCACCAGAACTGGCTGTGAGTGTAAAATCTGCTCTAGCAGGAAACAGCGGTATCGCCTTAGGTAACGTTATTGGCTCTAACATTGCTAACATAGGTTTGATTTTAGCCATCACGGCACTTATCCGCCCTATTCAAGTGCAATCTCAAGTCGTAAAGCGTGATATCCCTTTGATGATATTGGCTTCTATGTTGTTCTGGGCACTCTTGTTAGATGGCGAGCTCAGCCTAATTGACGGTGTGATATTACTGTCACTACTGTTCGGTTATTTAGCCTTTAGTTACATCAGCTCGAAAAATGGTAATGAAGAGGAAGAGATTGAAGCAGGTCCAAATAATCCGCTACTTTCAGCCCTATTTATCTTAGTCGGTATTGGTATGTTAGTCGGTGGCGGTATTTTGTTTGTCAACGGCGCGGTAGATTTAGCCAAGACCTTCGGTATCAGTGAAGTCATTATCGGCCTAACGATCGTGGCGATTGGTACCAGTATGCCAGAGTTAGTAACTTCTGTTCTCGCAGCACTGAAAGGTCAGAGTGACATAGCCATAGGTAACGTTGTCGGTTCTAACATATTCAATATTTTGGGTATTTTAGGTATTACTGCAATAGTACAGCCGGTATCATCACTTGGCTTCCAACCCTTTGATTTCATCGTGATGTTGGCATTTGCCATCATGATTTTACCTTTCGCTTGGACAGGATTTCGTATTGGCCGCCGCGAAGGTTCAGTATTACTACTGTGCTACTTAGGTTACTTGGGCTACCTAATAAACCAAGCAAGCACTCAAGCTGTGGTTTAACACTTAGCTGATCATTTGCGATAAAAAAACACCGGGGCCTCTCCGGTGTTTTGCTCTCTAGGTATTGTCCACTTTATTCATCACGCACTTTCTTTAAAGCACACCTCATAAAAAATATAAGCACACAACTCAACTGATGACATTTGTCATGCCAAAGCCATGACCTTTGTGTCTGCACTTCTTCTATCGAATTTCTGATAATGAGCCCGTACCCAAACATTGGGAAACTCACTCAATAAGGAAATACCATGAAAACATTACTCCTCGCCTCCAGCTTTTTGCTTATCAGTACTCACTCGTTTGCAGCAACGCCATCAAACACTAACATCACCAATGTAGACGCGGCCTCGAATGCGATGAATCTAACGCAATTACAACAACTGAGCGGTAGCACTCAAGATTATGATAAAGCCTATGCGAACTATCGCTTAGCCATCAGTGCCAATGTAATGGGGCAGAAAACACTCGCTAGCAGCGCACTGAGTGCAGCGCAAACCACATTAGAAGCACTCGAAACCAGCCAAGCGAATGCAGAATCCCTCGCGCTATTATCGTCGGTTTATGGCATGCAAATCGCCTTAGACAATAGCAAAGGTGCAACGCTCGGCATGAAATCCGCCAAGGCGATTGCCAGTGCCGAACAATTAGAACCACAAAATCCACGGGTAGCGCTTGTTAAAGCCATCGCCGCCTATAACACGCCAGCCATATTTGGCGGCAGCATGCAAAATGCTAAGACCTTAGCCACTACAGCCATAGAAAGATTCGCCCAGCCTTGCGACAACATTTGCTGGGGTGAAGCCGAAGCCTACACGTGGCGCGGGCTCGCTAAACAGGAATTAGGCGATAGCCAAGGCGCGATTGAAGATTGGCAACAAGCGATCAAAGTACAAGCAGATTATGGTTGGGCAAAATTTTTGCTTCAACAAAATCAGCAATTAAGTGCAAAATAGACAAAGTTGTTAACGGGGATCTATGGCGCTGACGATAGCGCCAATCCCTAAAAAGAATAAATTAAAACAGATGCCATCGGTGGGCATTCAACAACCAACTCAGTGACACAGAGGCATCATGATAAGCACTCCCCTTCAGCTCGAACGAAAACTTGCTTGGGTGTATTTGATAAACTTAGTGTTTTATCTGATCCCACTTGCCATAAATCCCTATCCAAGCTGGAAAATCGCCCTCAGTTTTGCCGTGTTAATCCCTTTTATTGCCAGTTATTTTTGGACCTATAAGTGCAATAGCCGTAGCGCCTATCTGCCCATTCTCATTATGGTGGTCATAGCAATAGCGATCACACCAATCAACCCAGGCTCTATCTCGCTATTTACCTTTGCCGCCTTCTTCATTGGCTTTTTTTATCCTCTCCGGACCTGTCTGTTGGCTATTGCAGCCCTCATCGGCCTGTTGTTTGCCCTCAATGAGATTTACCACTTTAACAGTTACTACTTTCCGCTTTACGGCTCGGGATTAGTGCTCGGCGTGGGCATGTTTGGTGTCGCCGAACGCAGACGTTATCGGCATAAATTGAAAGAACAGCAAAGTGCCCAAGAAATTACCACCTTGGCCACTATGCTTGAGCGTGAACGTATCGCGCGGGATCTACACGACATTATGGGGCATAGCCTTTCTTCCATCGCCCTTAAGGCCGAGCTAGCCGAAAAGCTTATCGCAAAACAAGAATATGAACTCGCATCAACCCAATTGATTGAGCTAGGACAAATTGCGAGGGAAAGTTTAAGCCAGATCCGCCACACAGTGTCAGACTACAAACACAAGGGTCTAGAGAGTTGCGTGACGCAGCTTTGTAAATCCTTAAGGGATAAAGGCTTAAGTGTCGAGCTCAGTGGTGAGCTACCCAAGCTAGGTGCAACCACAGAAAGCCAACTGAGTTTGATCCTCACCGAACTCATTAATAATATTCTTCGCCATAGCGGTGCAAGTGAATGCTCTATCCACTTTTCTAAGCAATCAGACCGCCTGCTGCTAGAAGTCAAAGACAATGCCGCGGCCAAACCTTTTATAGAAGGTAATGGCCTCACTGGTATACGCGAGCGTCTCGACAGTTTAGGCGGCAGCTTGAGCTATAATCTCGAACAGGGATATACCTTTACCGTCAGTTTACCTTTGCAGGGAGCAACACATTAATGAAGATTTTATTGGCGGAAGATCAAGCTATGGTGCGAGGAGCACTCGCCGCACTCCTTACGCTTGCAGGGGGTTTTAGTATCACCCAAGCGAGTGACGGTGACGAAGCTCTAAGCTTACTCAAACAGCAAAGCTTTGATCTCTTGCTAACGGATATCGAAATGCCCGGCCGCACAGGCTTAGAGCTGGCCACATGGTTAAAGGAGCAACATAGCCAAACCAAGATAGTGGTCATTACCACCTTCGGCCGTGCGGGCTATATTAAACGTGCCATCGAAGCGGGTGTGGGCGGCTTTCTGCTTAAAGATGCGCCCTCGGAAACCTTAGTCAACGCGATTCAACAAGTAATGGCGGGAAAACGAGTGATCGATCCTGAACTTGCCATGATGGCGATTGGCGATGTCGACCCGCTCAACGACAAAGAACGCCGCGCTCTTCGTCTCGCTAGCGAAGGCAAATCCACCTCCGACATCGCCGAAACTCTTTTTATCGCCGAAGGGACTGTTCGCAACTACCTCTCAGAAGCCATAGCCAAACTCAATGCCAGTAATCGAATCGATGCAGCCCGCATTGCCAAGCAAAAAGGCTGGTTGTAATAACACTCACAGTTAACCACGCTTTCAGCCTAACGATATCTTATCAACAATTTTGTGGTCTTAAGGCCACAGAAGGATATTAGCTATGCTTCCAAACAAAATTTGATAACACCCTAATTCCCCTTGAGATTGCCTTACGCTTATTCTCTGTTAATATATGTATAAATTCACAGTGATTGAGTGCTAACGACTTGCAGCAATTGGATCTTGTTCCGATCACCGACCTCAAAGGCGTCGCCAAAAAGGTCGCGGAGAAACTCGCAAAGCTCGGCATCACAACAGTACAAGATCTGCTGTTTCACTTACCCCTGCGCTACGAAGACAGAACCCAAATCTATCCCATTGCCGCCCTCAGCCTAGGCGGTTACGGCACTATAGAAGCTGAAATCCAATCGACACAAATAATCCAAGGCCGCAAGCGTATGCTGGTCTGCAATGTGCGCGACGATACAGGCAGCTTGAGCATGCGCTTCTTTAACTTTTCCGTCGCCCAACGTAATGCCATGCAAAATGGTTTGATGATCCGCGCCTATGGTGAAGTGCGCCGTGGTAGTCATCAAGCTGAGATAGTGCATCCAGAATATAAAGTCGTGTATCCCGGTGAAGATGTTCACCTAAGCGATACCCTAACGCCGATTTATCCCACAACTGAGGGCTTAAAACAGGCGAGTTGGCTAAAGCTGACGGAGCAAGCTTTGGTATTGCTGGAAGAGGGTGGCTTAACTGAGCTGCTGCCACCGCAGTTGCAACCGAATAACATCAGCCTTAAACAAGCGCTGCAGACGCTGCACCGACCTCCTGCGGGGATCTCTCAGTTCGATTTAGAGTTAGGCCAACACCCTGCACAGCAGCGACTCGTGCAGGAAGAATTACTCGCCCACAATCTCAGCATGTTACGCCTAAGGCAGCGCAGTAATTTAGATGCCGCTGTCACCATGCAGGCCACGGGACAGTTGCTCAATCCTTTCCTCGCCGCTTTGCCCTTTAAACCGACTGGCGCCCAGCAAAGAGTCGTGGCTGATATAGGCAAAGATTTAGAAAAACCGCACCCTATGATGCGCTTAGTGCAAGGGGATGTTGGCTCTGGCAAAACCTTAGTCGCGGCGATGGCGGCATTACAAGCGATTGAAAACGGTTATCAAGTTGCCATGATGGCACCGACCGAGTTATTGGCCGAGCAACATGCAACTAACTTTGCCGCTTGGTTTGAGCCACTCGGACTTAAGGTAGGTTGGCTGGCGGGAAAACTTAAAGGCAAGGCCAGAACCCAATCCCTTGCGGATATTGAATCTGGCGCAGCCCAGATGGTAATTGGGACCCATGCCATCTTCCAGCAGCATGTAGTCTTTAGCAAACTCGCGTTAATTATTATCGATGAGCAACACAGATTCGGCGTACACCAACGCTTAGGCCTGCGGGAAAAGGGCGTGAACCAAGGTTTCCACCCGCATCAATTGATCATGACGGCAACGCCGATCCCGCGCACGCTAGCGATGACGGCCTATGCGGATCTCGACACGTCCATTATCGATGAACTGCCGCCGGGGCGAACTCCAGTGACCACTGTGGCGATTGCTGATTTACGCCGTAACGAAGTGCTTGAACGGGTCCGCAACGCTGTCATCAGCGACCAACGTCAGGCCTATTGGGTGTGTACTCTGATTGAAGAATCCGAAGTGCTCGAATGCCAAGCCGCCGAAGACACAGCCGAAGAACTGCGCCTCGTCCTGCCCGAGCTCAATATTGGCCTAGTGCATGGCAGATTGAAGAGCGCCGAGAAACAGCAAATCATGGCCGACTTTAAGGCAGGCATTATTCATCTACTGGTAGCAACAACCGTGATTGAAGTGGGCGTCGACGTGCCTAATGCCAGCCTGATGATCATTGAAAACCCTGAACGTTTAGGTCTAGCACAACTACATCAACTGCGCGGACGAGTCGGTCGAGGCGCCATCGCAAGCCATTGTGTGTTACTCTACAAGGCGCCGTTGAGCCATACCGCCACCCAAAGACTGAGCGTACTCAGACAAAGCAATGATGGTTTCATCATAGCGCAGAAAGATTTAGAAATTCGTGGCCCGGGTGAAGTGCTTGGCACTAAGCAAACAGGACTGGCTGAGCTCAAAATTGCCGATCTGGTGCGCGATCAAGCTTTGATCCCACACATTCAGAAATTAGCGAGCCATGTAATGGCGCAAGCTCCCGAAAAAGTCGATGCAATTATTTTACGTTGGCTCGGGCACAGACAGCACTATGTGCAGGCTTAGGCCGCAAATATTAAAGGGTAAAGAACGAGGCGTAACATCTGCCTTTACTCGAAATAAATTGTTTATGTTCAGCTAAGCGCTATAGACAAGCGCATGGAAACTTGCAAAATGAACCTGCGGCCTTCAAATAGCCCGCTCTTGCACTTTAATGTTAGCTGCATGTATTCACCAAGTTACCTTGACACTCAAGCGAAGGATGTAAAATGCAAGTTAATCAAGATGATAGAATAACACCTCAAGAGACTTCTTCTAGCAGCAATCGCTTTGCGCTTTTTGCGATAGTGCTCGTCGTGCTACTTTCTGCCGGAGGATATTATTACTACAGCGGTGATTCTGACTCACCTAAACTCATTCCTAACGCCCCTATTGTATTGCCTGAAACACCGCCATCTGAACCTATGACGCTCGAAAGTGCGCCAGAGCCTGAAACCACAGAGACGACGCCTGCCGTTACAGAAACGAACACCAATAGCACTGAAACCACTGCAGTGGCAGAGCCTGAAGTTGTCGTAGAACCTGTGCCTGTGCTGGCTGAAAGTGATGCATTTGTGCAACAAAAAGCCCTCGCCATGATCAATAACAATGTGCTGAGTTCTTCGTTAGTGCAGCAAGATCTCGTCCGCCAATTTGTGGTATTCGTGGATAACCTAGCTCAGGGTGAATTAACCCGTAAAGTTAGCCCACTTAAAGGACCAGAGAAGCTGTTCTCAGTCTCAGAAATCACCAACAAAGTGTATTTAAATCCTGAGGGTTTCCACAGATACGATGCCTATGTTGACTCGATTGCCAAAATGGACGAACAGAGCTTAATCACAACTTACAAGCAACTGACGCCGCTCCTAGAGGAAGCCTTTACCGAACTCGGCTACAGCAACGCCAAATTTAACGACAGAATGCTGCAAGCGATTAAAATGTTACTCGCAGCACCTATTATTGAAGATCCGATTGAGCTGAATTCAATTAGCGTTAACTATCAATTCGTTGACCCTAACTTAGAGGCACTACCCAGTGCACAAAAACTGTTGATCCGTATGGGTCCAGAAAATACTCGCAAGTTGAAAGTAGCGCTGCGTAAAATCGAGAATCAATTGTCGCAATAGGTTATCAAGCTCATGCCAAAAGGCGCTCAGTGCGCCTTTTTTCATTTTAACCTGTAAGTTAAAGCGTCAGCGAAATCAGATAGCCA
The DNA here is from genome assembly GCF_025654335.1 of Shewanella sp. SM21. Lineage (NCBI taxonomy): Bacteria > Pseudomonadati > Pseudomonadota > Gammaproteobacteria > Alteromonadales > Shewanellaceae > Shewanella > Shewanella sp. SM21. The sequence continues at coordinate 51,956 of NZ_JAKKRL010000015.1, read as the reverse complement.
CTGCGATATTTGTTACTCAATGTCGAATAAGTGCTGTAAATCACAGCACTTGATCCCATTCCGTTAACCCGCACAATGCAAATGGCTTCATAAAAAGAAAGGGCATAGTGTAGAATGACCACGCTGTAGAGGGCATTTCGAGCGTCATTCTTCTAACGCGTATACTCCTCACTATGGTATGACAATCCATTAATGTTCTAACTTAGTTAGGGATAACTAAGACAGCTTAAATTTAGTGTCGAGGCAAAGTAGTGCAACTAACATTCAGCATTCTCTCTTGGGGCGCTTGGGCCCCCCAATATCAGCACCATCAAAGTTGGCAAACTTGGTGCGAGAGTTCGGCTGAGCTCAATCTCGATACGCCACCACAGTCGGATACCACAGCTCCCGCACTCAAACAAATTCCCGCCATGCAGCGCCGCCGTTTTAGTCGCTTGACTAAGATGATGTTAGAGGTGAGTTTTCAGTGCGAAATGCCTGCAAATTGTCGCTCTATTTTTGCCTCGCGCCATGGAGAGTTACAGCGCACCATTGGCCTGCTCGAAGACATTATCGCCAAACAGCCCTTATCGCCCTTAGGTTTTAGTCAGTCGGTGCACAACACCGCCAGCGGCATTTTTGGCATAGTGGCGGCCAATACCGCGCCTTCAACCTCTGTTGCGGCGGGCACAGAAACCCTGTCCCAAGCTATGGTCGAAGCCTTCGCCCAATTACATCAATCGCCAGAACCATTGCTATTGGTGTTCGGTGATGACCCAGTGCCTCCGGTGTACGATGAGTTTACCCAAGAATTTGAATTACCTTTGGCCCTAGGCCTACAGCTCGCGCCCTTCGATACACCCGCTTCGGCCAAGCTCACGGTGAGCCGCATTTCTAAAGCAACAGCTTTAAATCCGCTGACCTATGGTGCATTTATCCACGCCCTAGCGACGGCGCAAAATATTTCAGGCTGCTTATCCCAATGGCATTGGAGACTTGAGCATGTTTGATGCAGCCCACAGCCATGACGCCGCCAAGGATCATCAAGATTCAATACTCAATGCCGCTTATACCTTGCCGGAAACTCGCCGCGAAGGGCTGAATTATGTGCCACGTTGGCTAGGCGGCGTGAGTTGTTATATCGCCTTTGGCTTAGGCGGCTTATTAAGCTCCTTGACCATTCTGCCGCTACTGCGTTTTTGGCCAGGCACACCAGAGGCGCGGATTATTCGGGTACAAAAGGCCGTGCATTTAATGTTCAAAGGCTTTGTCGCCATGCTCACTTGGGCAGGTGTGATTAAGGTCAGCAGCCACGATGCCCAAAAATTACATGATGCCAAAGGCGTTATCGTCATTGCCAACCACCCCAGTTTAGTCGATGTGGTGGTATTGATAAGTCTCATGCCCAATGCGGGCTGCATAGTCAAACAAGCTTTGTGGCGTAATCCATTTTTGCGGGGTGTGGTGTCCTGCGCGGGTTATATTCCCAATCGCGGCGCCGAATTGATGCTAGAGGATTGCCGCGAAGTGCTCGCAAGAGGCACCAATTTAATCATCTTCCCCGAGGGCACGCGTACGGTGGTCGGTGCGACCATTAACCACTTTGCCCGCGGCGCTGCCAATATCGCCTTAAGGGCCGAAGCGGATATTTTACCTGTGGTGCTACGTACCAATGTCCGTGGTTTGACAAAGGAGCAACCTTGGTATGAAATCCCAAGGCAAACCATGGGAATGGCCGTTGAAATCGGCACAATCGTTTCTTACCAGAAGTACCAAGCGGCTTTAGGTGAGCATGCAAAAATGGCCCGGCAGCTGACGCGGGATCTTGAACATTACTATAAACAACAACTCGAAAATAATTATGAACTTAAACAATGAAATAAAGCAGTTAATCATCGACTGTCTCGATCTAGAAGACGTCAGCATTGATGATATCCAAACCGATGCACCGCTATTTGGCGAAGGTTTAGGCTTAGATTCTATCGACGCCCTCGAGCTCGGCTTAGCCATCAAGAAAAAATTTGATGTCAAAATCGAAGCCAATTCGGATGCCACTAAGGCCCATTTCCACAGTGTTGCCAGCTTAGCTCGCTTTATCGAATCACAGCGTCCATAGGAGAGGAATATGCAAAATCGTGAACAAATCCTCGCTATGCTGACCACTATTTTAGTGGACGAATTCGAAATTGATGCCGAGGCGATTACGCCTGAGGCCAACCTGTATGAAGAGCTCGATCTCGACAGTATTGATGCAGTCGACTTAGTGATAAAACTGCAGCAACTGACAGGTAAAAAGATCCAACCCGATGAATTTAAATCAGTTCGCACAATCAACGATGTGATTAATGCTATCGAAGGTTTAGTTAAAACCTAATGCGAGCCTTGCTACAGGTCTTAACCGCCCTAACTTTGCTGGCCTACCCCGTTGCCGTGTATTTAGGGCTCAGTTACTTGCCTGCTGGCACCATAGCGCTCGTGCTGTGTTTATTGCTGATAATGCGGCTAATGCTACAAAAGCAAAGGGTTAAGACATTAGTTTTACCACTATTGGTGGGGATTGTGCTCACGGCAGGCAGTTATCTTGCCAAGCGCAGTGATTGGCTGCTGTATTACCCAGTAGTGATAAATCTCACTATGCTGGCGCTGTTCAGTTATTCACTGCACACTGGCCCTAGCATGATCGAACGTTTAGCCCGTTTGAAAGAACCCGATTTACCGGATGAAGCCACTGGGTATCTTAAAAAAGTCACGCTACTTTGGTGCGGCTTATTTATCTTCAATGGCACTATGGCGGCTTACACCGCTGGCTTTACTAGCTTAGCAACCTGGACCTTGTATAACGGTTTGATTGCATACGTACTCATGGGACTGCTCCTCGGTGGGGAATGGTTATATCGCAGCTTTTGGTTGAAGAAAACATGACACAGCTACTCAAAAACTGGTTAACCCAAGGGCCCTTTGCCCAACAACTGATCAGCTTTAATCACCACGACATAGTCACAGGTGCATTATTTACCAATCAGGTGGCGTATTTTTATGAGCAACTGCTGGCCGCGCCAGAGAAAAAATGGCTGCTCGCGAGTGATACCAGCGATCTGTTTGCTGTCGGTTTATGTGCGGCGCTGTTAGCAGGCAAGGAAATTATCTTACCAGCCAACACCCAAACGGGCACGCTGAGCGAATTAACCCACCAGTTTGAAGGCATATTGTCGGACAAGCCATTGTGTGAAAGTCAGGCCTTTATTCTACTGAGAAAAGAGCTGAGCCTACCGAGCAAGCCTTGGCCGGCGAGCGAGGCTATCGGCGAACTTGTGCTATTTACCTCCGGCAGCAGTGGCGAACCTAAGGCGATCCGTAAAACACTTCAGCAATTAGACGTTGAAGTCTCAGTGCTCGAACATACCTTTGCCGAACATTTACCCCATTGCAGTGTGGTTTCAACGGTTTCCCACCAGCATATCTATGGCCTGTTATTCAAGATTTTGTGGCCACTCGCCGCCAGTCGGCCATTTTTAAGCGAGCAGATTGAATACCCAGAAACCTTAAGCTATTACACCGCCTTACTGCCAAACCTGTGTTTGATCAGTAGCCCTGCCCAGTTATCGCGTTTACCTAAGGCCTTAGAGCACGAGCGGCAGCTGCGCTCACCCAGCTTAGTGTTTAGCTCCGGCGGGCCCTTAAGTTTTGCAGCGGCTCAGGGGATCAGCCAATGCTATGGCCATCTGCCCATCGAAATTTTTGGTAGCACAGAAACGGGCGGCATCGCCTATCGCCGTCAGCATGAGGCCGATGAACCTTGGCAAGTGTTTGACAGAATATCGATAGATCAAGATCCTAGCGACGGAGCCTTGCTACTTAAATCACCCTATTTAGCCGACGATGAATGGTTGCGCTGCGAAGATAAAATCGAACCGACCGAAAATGGCCAGTTTAGACTCAAGGGCCGACTCGATCGCATCGTTAAGATTGAAGAAAAACGCCTGTCACTGGCGCAAATGGAAACGCTGTTAGGCAGTCACGCCTATGTTGAGCAAGCCGCACTTGTCGTATTGCCGCAGTTTAAATCCCAACTGGGCGCGGTCGTGACCCTCTCCGCACTTGGCCGCAGCGTGCATCAAGAGCAGGGAAAACTCAGTATCAACAATGCGTTAAAAGCACATTTACTGACACAATTTGAGCGAGTCACCCTGCCACGCCGCTGGCGTTATCCCGATATTTTGCCGCTTAACACTCAGGGTAAGCGTGTCACTGCCCAGTTAGTCGAGTTATTTGATCATGATTAAATCGAGTTTACCGCCGATCCTGCATTCCAATATCGGCATGGATAACATTGAATTACGTCTGTTAGTGGCGGCCGACCTTGAATCTTTTAAGGGACATTTTCCCGAGCAAGCCGTACTGCCAGGCGTGACGCAATTAGATTGGGCGGTGCGTTTAGGCTGCCAATATTTCGGCTATTGCGAAGCCGTAGCCAACTTAGAAGTGCTTAAGTTTCAGCAACTCATACTGCCGGGGCAAGAAGTCACCTTAAGCATTAGCAACAATGCGGCTAAGGGAAAACTTACCTTCGCCTATAGCGATGGTGAAAACCGCTACGCGTCAGGTCGTATCGCCTTCGATATCTCGCCCGTTAACAGCAAGCCTTCTGATACCAACAGCAGCGATGGGGCGAGCCAGTGCTAACACCTCCCAGCGACTTAGTTGAGTCGGCGCCCATTAAGCTCGCCTTAGTGATCCCCAATTACAATCACAGTGCCGCAATTGCCCAGACCTTGGCCGAACTCGCCCAATTTAATCTGCCCTGTTATTTGATTGATGATGGCAGCAATGACGAAACCCGTTATCTACTGCAATCCTTAGCCCAAACCTATCCTTGGGTGACTTTGCTGCTGCATCCTTACAACCGTGGTAAAGGCGCTGCTGTGATGACGGGCCTACGCCGAGCCTACCGCGATGGCTTTAGTCATGCACTGCAGGTCGATGCCGATGGTCAACACAATCTAGCCGATATTCCAGCTATGGTAGCAAGGGCGCAGGCTAAACCCGATGCGCTGATTTCAGGCAAACCCGAGTACGATGAATCCGTGCCTAAGGGCAGGCTTTATGGCCGTTATATCACTCATTTTTGGGTGTGGGTCGAAACCTTAAGCTTTGATATTCAAGATTCTATGTGTGGCTTTCGCGTTTATCCGCTGGCCGCTACTGAGCGATTACTGCGCCAGCAAGCCTTAACGGAGCGAATGGATTTTGATATTGAAATCCTCGTCAAACTCTACTGGCAAGGGGTGGAAATTTTATTCCAGCCGACTAAGGTGATTTATCCCGAAGGTGGTGTTAGTCACTTTCAAGGTGTGGCCGACAATGTGCGCATCACTAAACTGCATACCAAGTTATTTTTCGGCATGCTCAAACGCCTGCCTTGGCTATTGAAGCGTAAATCACAGCAACAAGCCTATGTTTCAGAGACCTCATCGAAGCAGCAAATAACTGCGACCACCCATTGGTCGGGCATGAAGGAGCGCGGCAGTTACTGGGGCATCAAACTGTTAGCCGAGAGCTATCGCTTTGGCGGCCATTGGTTGTGCCGCGCCATTATGTATCCGGTGATTTGCTATTTCTTTCTCACAGGCAAAGTCACCCGTAACGCCTCGTTAGACTTCCTGCGCCGCGTACAAGTACTTGAGCCGCAACATCCTAAGCTCAATCAGCCCATAGGCTGGCGCGATAGCCTGAATCACTTTTTAGCCTTTGGCAATGCCGCACTCGATAGAATCGATGCCTGGTGCGATCGCATCCAATTGAGCCAAGTGGATTTCCCCGATCGCCAAGTGCTGGCCGACCAACTCGAAAGCGGTAAAGGCGCCGTGTTATTGGTGTCTCACCTTGGCAATTTAGAACTTTGCCGCGCCATTTCAATCCACCAGCGCAAAGTCAAAGTGAATGTCATGGTGTTAACGAGCCATGCGGAAAATTTCAATAAGGTACTCAAACAGTTAAATCCAGATAGCACGCTTAATCTTATTCAAGTGACCGAGCTTAACCCCGCGACGTCTATGCTGTTGCAGCAAAAAATAGAAGCCGGTGAACTGGTGGTGATCGCGGGCGATAGAACCTCGCCGAATACCCAAGGTCGCGTCATGTACGCGCCGTTTATGGGTCAAGATGCCGCGTTTCCCCAAGGGCCGTTTATTTTGGCTGGCTTACTCGATTGCCCTGTTTTTTTAATGTTTTGTCTGCGGGAACAGGGCCGTTATCGGGTGCATTTAGAACACTTCGCCGAAACACTTAAAGGCCCAAGGGCGGGCAGAATGGACAGATTACAGCAGGCAGTAAATCGCTACAGCGAACGCTTAGAATACTTTGCCAGACGCGAGCCTTTGCAATGGTTTAACTTCTTCGATTTTTGGCGTAAAGACAGCGAATTAGAACGCGCATCAACCAATTCAGTACAAGCCGATGCTGTAACAACAGAATCAGCATCACCGCAGATCCCAGAGCAGGATCATAAGACAGACAGGACTAGTCATTCATGAGCCACACCCAAGCCGCCGACTCAAAGAATCAATCAGACTTAAAGACTGTTGAGTTCGGCCGTCAATTTCTTACCTTAGAACAAGTGGTTGCCGTCGCCAAGGGCGCACCAGTCATGCTCTGTGATGATGCGGATTATCAAGAATATATTCAAAAAGGTGCGCGCTTTATCGATAGCCTGCTGCACGAAGAAGGCGTGGTTTATGGTGTAACAACTGGTTATGGCGACTCTTGCACAGTCAATGTGAGCTTAGATCTGGTCCACGAATTGCCACTGCATTTAACCCGCTTCCACGGCTGCGGTTTAGGCGAGACCTTAAGCATAATGCAGGCCCGCGCTGTGATGGCTTGCCGTTTAAACTCCTTAGCCATTGGCAAATCTGGCGTGACCTATGAGCTATTAAAGCGCATCGAAACTTTGCTCAATCTCAACATAGTCCCTGTAATCCCAGAAGAAGGTTCGGTCGGCGCCAGCGGTGATTTAACGCCGCTGTCGTATTTGGCCGCCGTGTTAGTCGGCGAGCGCGAAGTGATTTACCAAGGTGAGCGCCAAGCGACTCAAGCTGTGTACGTTAAGCTCAACATCACCCCGCACGTACTGCGGCCAAAAGAAGGCTTAGCCCTGATGAACGGCACGGCTGTGATGACGGCCTTGGCCTGTTTAGCCTTCGATCGCGCCCAATATCTTGCCCGCTTAAGTAGCCGCATTACCGCTATGGCTTCGTTAACGCTAAAAGGCAACTCGAACCATTTTGATGAAATCTTATTTGCCGCTAAACCGCATCCAGGGCAAAACCAAATCGCCACTTGGATACGGGAAGATTTAAATCACCACGAACATCCACGTAATTCTGACAGGCTGCAGGACAGATATTCCATCCGCTGCGCGCCGCACATTATCGGCGTGTTGCAGGATGCGCTGCCGTTTATGCGTCAGTTTATCGAAACCGAAGTCAACAGCGCCAACGATAACCCAATTGTCGACGGCGAAGGCGAGCATATTCTCCACGGTGGCCATTTTTACGGCGGCCATATCGCCTTTGCGATGGATTCACTGAAAAATACTGTGGCTAACTTAGCCGATCTTATCGATCGCCAAATGGCACTGGTAATGGATCCTAAGTTTAATAATGGCTTACCCGCTAACTTATCCGGCTCAACCGGCCCGCGCCGCGCAATTAATCATGGCTTTAAAGCGGTGCAAATTGGCGTATCGGCGTGGACGGCAGAAGCGCTCAAACACACTATGCCCGCCAGCGTGTTCTCACGCTCAACCGAATGCCACAATCAAGACAAGGTGAGCATGGGCACTATCGCCGCCCGCGATTGTATGCGCGTGCTGCAATTGACCGAACAAGTCGCAGCGGCTGCATTACTCGCCATGACTCAAGGCATTGGCCTGCGTATCGCCCAAAATGAGCTGGACGAAGCCTCGCTCACCCCTTCATTGGCGAAAACACTCGCCCAAGTGCGCGGTGATTTTGAGACCTTAATTGAAGATAGGCCGCTTGAAGCCGTGCTGCGCCAAACCATAGCTAAAATCCAAGCGGGTGAATGGGAAGTGTGCCGATGAAATCATTGCTCACTATCGATATGGAAATGCAAATCCCCTTCCACGATGTGGATTCCATGGGGATCACTTGGCATGGCAATTACCTGCGTTATTTCGAGATTGCTCGCTGCAAGCTGCTCGATGAGTTGGGCTACAACTACCGCCAAATGCAAGCATCTAACTATGCGTGGCCTATTATCGATTTGCAGATTAAATACGTCAAAGCTAGCACCTTCGAGCAAAAAATCACGGTACGTGCCGAGTTAGTCGAGTGGGAAAACCGCTTAAAGATCAATTATCAAATCCGCGACGTCGAAACCGGTGCGCGCATCACTAAGGGTTATACCATTCAAGCAGCGGTCGATATGAGCACCCAAGAATTGTGCTTTGTTACCCCAGACGTATTCCGTGACAAAATCGCCACCCTGCTCGCCAAGGTGGAAGACTAATGAACTCAGTACTCACGAAGAGCTCTGTGCTGGCGAAGTGTGCATTATTTCTCTGCTTGGCTTGTGCTTTGATAACCCTGCCACTCAAAGCAGAAACCTTAGCTGAGCCCGGTGTTTATCAAACACTCTTTAGCCAAAGTGCGGATACCGCGCAGCTTGTCGCCTTAAGCCAAAAGCTTAACTTGGGCGAAACGGTGCGAGGCCAGTTTGTGCAATCTCGGCAACTAAAGGTGCTCAAAAAGCCGTTAATCAGCCAAGGTCAGTTTATCTTCGACAAAGAGCAAGGGCTGATTTGGCAGCAGATAAAACCCTTCGAATCCCTGCTGATTTTAAAGGATAAGCAGCTTATTCAGCGCGATAGCCAAGGTCGAGTCCAAGTCAGCAAGGCCGATGCGAATGCCAGTGCTGCCGCTATGGGGGATTTATTGCCCAGCCTAGTGCGCGCTATGCTCGGCGGTGATATTTCCGGTTTAAGTGAGAACTTTGAACTGCACTTCCTAATCGCAGACAGGTTAAAAACAGAAAGCTTGAGCACAGACGGCCAATGGCAATTAGGCCTAACGCCCAAAGATCCCTTAATGAAAAAAGCCATCGCCAATATGGTGTTAGAGGGTGGCGATACCTTGCAATCCTTAGTGCTGCTGAGCGCGGCGCCGAGTGTGAGCCCTCAGGATATGACCCGCATCGACTTTAGTGCGCTTTCCCAAGGCAAACTCAGCGAAACCGAATTGGCGCAATATGCTGTGGCTGACAAGGCGAATAAACCTTAGCCATGGCCAACTTCGCCGCGCGCGCCAATCAAGCGCTAATGCAATCATCCCCTAAATGGCGCCTAGCTATTTGGTTGCTATTGATGCTGTCTGCCAGTCTGTGGACTTTGCAACTCTGGCAAAACGGCGCACGGATGCAGAGCGATATCCTCGCCATGCTGCCCCATTTACAGCAGGACAAACTCACAGAACGCGCCCTTAACCAAGTTGAAACCACGCTCGCCGATCAAGTCTATATTGCACTCGTCGCCAAGGATGAAACCACGGCAATCGCTGCGGCTAAGCTGTTGATGCAAAAGCTTGAAGCTGACCTTGTTGCAAGGGGTAAGCAAGGCGCGCTCACAGATATTCGCAGCGCCGATATGCAGCTCGGTGAAGCGTTGGGGCAATATTATTTCCACCACAGATTTAAATTACTGACAGCACCACAAGCTGAGGCGTTAGCAACGAAAGACATTGGAAATCTGATTGAAGCGGCCACGGCGCAGCTTTACAACGCCTTCAGTTACGCCAATAGCAACTTGCTCGCCCAAGATCCGCTGTTGTTATTCCCCGCCAATTTACTCGCCCTCGCGCCGAGTTCAAAAGTCAGGACCAGCCAAGGGATACTGCTCGCGAATCAAGGCGATAATGTCGCCGCGGTTGTTATGGCAAAGGGCCAAGAAAGTGCTTTTAATCCCAATGCGCAATTGGCGCAGATGACGGCATTAGCCCTAGGATTGGATGCGGTTAAACAAAGCTATCCCGATATTACACTGCTTAAGGCTGGTGCCCTGTTTCACGCGATTGCGGCGACCCAAACGGCTAAGAGTGAAATCTCGATCCTCGGTCTTGCATCCTTACTTGGGGTAATAGCTTTAGTCTGGCTGGCGTTTCGCTCAGTGATGCCGCTACTGTTGGCAATCGTTACCATTTCCAGCGGGCTGTTGCTGGCAGTGACTTTTACCTTAAGCGTGTTTGGCGAGCTGCATTTACTCACCTTAGTATTTGGCACTAGCTTAATTGGCATTGCCATCGACTACAGCTTTCATTTTTACTGCGAGCGCTTAAGCGATACCGAACGCAACGCAAAGGCGACGGTCGCGTATATCTTCCCCACAGTGACACTTGCCTTTATCACCAGTGCCTTAGCTTATGTGGGCATAGGTTTAGCGCCGTTTCCTGGGATGCAGCAAGTGGCGATTTTCTGCGCCGCGGGACTACTCGGGGCCTATCTCACCCTCATTCTCGCCTACCCACAGTTAGCGGGAAGTCGTTTGCCATCGGGCTCCCGCCCATTAGCGTTAGCGGGGAAGTACCTTGCCAACCTCACTCAGTTATCCAACCGATTGACCACACCTTTAGGCATGGGCATGTTTGCTTTAGTGATAATGGTGTGGTGTCTGGTTGGCGTAACAAAGTTAACCGTCGATGACGATATTCGCCATTTGCAGCAAAGCCCCGCAAGCGTGACTGAACCTGAAAATCAGCTCAGGCAGCTACTCAGCGGCGGCACAGATAATCAATTCTTACTGGTACGCGCCGCGAGTGAAGAAGCGTTGCTGCAGCAGCTTGAGCGAGTGTCGCCACTGCTCGATGCCGCTATTGCGAACCAAGAGTTAGGCAACTACGTCAGCCTCAGCCGATATCTTCCCAGTCATCAAAGGCAAGACACGGCTTATCGCTTACAGGGTGAAATCTATCAAACTCAGATAGATACTGTGCTCACAAGCCTTGGGTTGGATGAGAACTTAAAGCCAGAGCTGCAAGCAAGCTACTTAGCAGCTAAAGAGCAATATATCAGTCCAGCAGATTTCTTTACGCTAGAGGCAGGCAAGCAACTCGCACCGCTGTGGCTAGCACCAAATAGCAAGGCCACCGACTATGACGTTCTAAATGATGGCGGCGCGAGCGCTGAGCATGGTGCCATTGTCTTGCTTGGCGGCATTAAACAGATCGACGCGATCAAGGCGCGCTTTGCCCATGATGAAAGCGTACAATTTATCGATAAAGTCGCGGATATCTCCGCCGTCATGGGCCATTACCGACAGTTAACTCTAAAGCTGTTAGCGCTCGCACTCGGTATCGCACTCTTGTTGTTTAGCCTGAATTTTGGCATTAAAAAAGCCGCGGTTGTCGTTGCCGTTCCAGCCCTTGCGGCCTTGCTAACGCTTGCAACCTTAGGCTTAACGGGCTCGCCACTGAGTCTGTTCCATGCACTCGCGCTCATTTTAGTTTTCGGGATTGGGATAGACTACAGCTTGTTCTTTGCCTCTGCTCAAAACCACGGCAAGGCAGTGATGATGGCGGTATTTATGTCCGCCTGCTCGACCCTATTAGCCTTTGGTTTACTCGCCTTTAGCCAGACCCAAGCGATTCATTATTTTGGTTTAACCCTGTCACTAGGTATAGGTTTAACCTTTTTACTTTCGCCACTGATTTTAACGACTAAAAAGTCCTGATAACGACAAGGAACGTACTTTACATGCCTACACCCGCTCACGATTTATCGGCTATGCCAAATTCACTTGCCGTCGATGTGGCTATTATCGGCGCAGGACCTTCAGGCGCCATCGCCGCCAGCTTGCTACACCAACAAGGTAAGCGCGTGCTGGTGTTAGAAAAACAACATTTCCCCCGTTTCTCCATCGGTGAAAGTTTACTGCCCTGCTGCATGCAGTTTATCGAAGAAGCCGGCATGTTAGATGCGCTCAATGCCGCCGGATTCCAACATAAAAATGGCGCCGCCTTTCGTCGCAATGGCACTTACACTACCTTCGATTTTACCGATAAATTTACCCCAGGGCCGGGCACCACATTCCAAGTGCAGCGCGCCAGTTTTGATAAACTGTTAGCCGATACCGCCCAAAGCCAAGGGGTCGACATCCGCTACGGCGAAACCGTCGAGGCGATAGATTTAACCGAGAATCCATGCTTAATGGTGCGCAATGAACAGGGCGAGCTTTATCAAATCAGCGCCCAATATGTGCTTGATGCCAGTGGTTTTGGCCGTGTGTTACCCCGCTTGCTCGACTTAGAAAGTCCGTCTTGCCTACCACCGCGTAGCGCCATCTTTACCCATGTGGAAGACAACATCAGCGATCCTAACTTTGATCGAAATAAAATTTTAATCAGCGTCCACCCAGAGCATAAAGACATTTGGTATTGGCTCATTCCCTTTAGCAATGGCCGTTGCTCACTCGGCGTGGTTGCCGAACCGCAATTACTGGCGCGTTTACAAGGTTCGCTTGAGCAACAATTGATGAACATAGTCAATGAAGAACCAGGACTAAAAGCCCTACTGGCAAACGCTAAGGTGGTGCAAGAATGCGCCACTCTCAAGGGCTATTCCGCCAATGTGTCACGCCTTGCGACCGACAAGTTCGCCCTACTGGGTAATGCCGGTGAGTTCCTTGATCCGGTATTTTCCTCCGGCGTCACTATCGCCATGCAATCGGCATCGATGGCGGCAAAATGTGTGACTAAACAACTCAATGGCGAAACGGTTGACTGGCAAGCCGATTACTCAGCACCTTTAATGCAGGGGGTGAATACCTTCCGCACCTATGTGCAAGCTTGGTATGATGGCCGCTTTCAGGATGTGATCTTCTATGAAGAACCGAATCCACGCATCAAGCAAATGATTTGCTCGATTCTGGCGGGCTACGCTTGGGACCTCAATAATCCCTTCGTTAAAGACTCGGAGCGCCGCCTGAACATGGTGGTCGAATTGTGCCAAAACCAAGTTGCCATTCCTGAATTTGCAGAGGCGTAACCGCATGTCGCTCAACTTTAACGCGAAATGGCGAGTGTTCCCCGCGCTACTGATCATCAGTCTAGGGCTGACGGGATGTAGCGAACTGCTGTTCAGGCAAACCTGTGTCGGCCTCGCTAAAGACATGCGTTATTGCTTGGCGCCACTGCCCCATGATTTTGCCCCCGCAGCCGATAAGCCTCTGACTAAGCCGACGGCCAAACCTGCGGACATTAGCAGCCCGCAAACCGAGAGCAAAACGGGCGTATCCTCACCCCAATCCTTTAGCCAAAAGGTCAGCATTAAAGTGGGTGATAAGTCCCACGAACTGCTCACTCAATTAGAGTTAGAGGATGAGCGCATGACACTCGTTGGCTTAGCGCCACTCGGACAGGCTTTGTTTACCTTAGTTTATGATGGTAATACACTCAGCAGTGAACAAAGCGTGCTGCTAGGGGACAATTTTAAAGCTGAGTATTTAATGGCGATGATGCAACTGATCTATTGGCCTGAACAGAGTATTCGCGCCCATTTAGAAGGTGGTCATTTAGTCACAGGTCTTTGCGATACGGTTGGGGGAAATCAGGGCGATACGCTTATAGGCACCCGAGTGAATACAATCCCCTGTCGCCAGATCTATAGTCAAGATACCTTGATCAGTAAAAGCGGCCAGCAAACCCATGTGGTGCAAATCCGTTATCAGCAAAATATCGGCGATGCTCTTTGGCAAGCCCACATCAGCTTAACTATGCCACAAGCTAAATTTGAGCTAGAAATCGAACCTATTTAATCTGTTAGCATCCGCACTTAACTGTGCCATGGTAAAAAGACACACAATGATGAACAGAGTAGCTATTACACAGATTGGATTGTGTACCCCGCTAGGGCAAGATCCCCAGCAGGTTTTAGACCGCCTGATCGCCGGTGATACCAGTGCGATGCTGCGCAGTGACACTCTCCTGTTCGAGCACCCAACCTTAGTTGCCCCCGTGACGACAGCGCTACCAACCATTCCCGAAAAACTCATTCAGTTCGATTGCCGTAACAACCAATTACTGCTGTGCGCCGCACTGCAAATTGCGACCACAGTTGAACAAGCGAAACGGGATTTTGGTCATGCCCGTATTGGTGTTGTGCTAGGCACCAGCACGTCAGGGATTTCAAAAGGAGAAGCCGCGCTGAGCTACCGCAATCAACACGGATACTTTCCGGCGGATTACCACTATTTCCAGCAAGAGCTCGGCAGCACCAGCGACTTTTTACGCCAATATTTTGAGCTAGATGGCCCTTGCTACACAATTTCAACCGCCTGCTCATCCAGCGCCAAAGTGTTTGCCAGTGCCAAACGCCTATTACAGGCTAACCTCTGCGATATGGTGATTGTCGGCGGTGTCGACAGTTTATGCCAACTCACAGTCAATGGTTTTCACGCCTTAGAGTCTGTCTCGAAAGGCCACTGCAATCCTTTTAGCATCAACCGTGATGGCATCAATATCGGCGAAGGCGCGGCGCTTTTCGTCCTGACGTTGGGCGAGTCAGAGGTCATGCTAGCGGGTATTGGCGAGTCGAGCGATGCCCACCATATGTCGGCGCCACACCCCGAAGGCGAAGGCGCGATCAAAGCCATGCACGCGGCGTTGCAAGATGCACACATTGCAGCAAAAGACATTAGTTACATAAACTTACACGGTACAGCCACGCCTAAAAATGATGCGATGGAAAGCCGCGCCGTGGTTGAAGTGTTTGGCGTGAACACGCCCCCTTGTAGCTCGACCAAGCCCTTAGTCGGCCATACCTTAGGTGCCGCTGGCGCCATTGAAGCCGCCTTCTGTTATTTATTACTTTCAGCACATAATCACGGCAAAGCCCTGCCGCCCCACCAATGGGACGGACAAGTCGATCCACAGGATCCGTCCATTGCCTTAGTCGAGCGCCATCAAGTCGCCGCTAAGGGCGCGCTTAATTATGTGATGAGCAATTCCTTCGCCTTTGGCGGCAGCAATGCCAGCCTGATTTTCTGCCGTAACGAGGCCTAGTACCATGCAGTTACTTAAGATCAATAAACCCTTTGCCGAACAGGATATTGCCGATTTTATTCCCCATAGGGCACCGATGATTTTGCTCGATAAAATCATTGGCTATCGGCGCGATAACCTAGAGACCGAAGTCACTATCACGGCCAAGAGCCCTTATTTCGATGATAAACATCGAGCTGTACCCAATTATGTGGGTATCGAATATATGGCCCAAAGTATTGCCGCCCTTGCTGGGGTTGAGGCAAAGCTTCGCAATGATAAAATCCGCGTCGGTTTTCTATTGGGATCGCGCAAATTAACCTTGTATGCAAAGCAATATGAGCTCGGGCGCACCTATCGCACCCAAGTCAGCCGCCTCTATCAAGAGGAATCGGGATTAGCGGTATTCGATTGCCAAATTTATCTGCTGCCCGAAGCCGGCACTGAGCTAGAAAAGAGCTTAGTGGCCCAAGCCAATGTGAACGTGTTCCAACCTCAGGACACACAAGCCTATCTTGCAGGCAATCAAGACGCGGCAAATAGAAGCCTTGGGCACTAAAGCAATAATGTAGATAAAAAAGCCTTAAAGCGCCTTAACAAGCGACCTTTTTACCATAAATACATGAAACCCCATACCGACACATAACGATAAAATGGGGTGGAGAAAACAGATGAATAACAGAGTATTAGTTACCGGTTCGAGCCGCGGCATTGGTAAAGCCATCGCCCTAAAACTCGCCGCGGCAGGTTTCGATATCGCCCTGCATTACCACTGTAACCAAGCGGCTGCCGATGACACTGCCGCGCAAATCCGCGCGCTTGGGGTGAATGTGAGCCTGCTGAAATTTGATGTCGCCGACCGCGCCAGCGTCAGAGCCGCCATTGAAGCCGACATCGAGGCCAATGGTGCCTATTATGGCGTGATCCTCAATGCTGGCATCAACCGCGATACCGCCTTTCCCGCCATGACAGAAAGCGAGTGGGACAGCGTCATCCACACTAACTTAGACGGCTTTTATAATGTCATCCACCCCTGCGTCATGCCTATGGTACAAGGCCGCAAGGGCGGGCGCATCATCACCTTAGCTTCGGTTTCTGGGATTGCGGGCAACCGTGGCCAAGTCAATTACAGCGCCTCAAAAGCGGGTATTATCGGCGCAACTAAGGCATTGTCATTAGAACTAGCAAAACGCAAAATTACCGTCAACTGTATCGCTCCCGGCTTGATTGAAACCGACATGGTGGCCGATATTCCTAAGGATATGGTCGAGCAATTAGTGCCGATGCGCCGCATGGGTAAACCGAGTGAAATCGCCGCCTTAGCCGCATTTTTAATGTCTGACGATGCCGCCTATATCACTCGCCAAGTGATATCGGTCAATGGAGGCATGATCTAAATGAGCGAGCCGACAAATCAAACCCGCTTAGGGAAACGAGTGGTTGTCACTGGCATTGGCGGCATTACCGCCCTGGGCCATGATTGGGAGGCGATAGCGGCGAGCCTTAAGGCGCAGAAAAACTGTGTCGTTACTATGGGTGACTGGGATAAATACGATGGCCTCAATACCCGCTTAGCCGCGCCCATTAACGACTTTGAAGTGCCAAGCCATTATTCGCGCAAGAAAATTCGTTCTATGGGTCGGGTTTCTATCATGGCGACCCGCGCCAGTGAACTTGCATTAATCGATGCGGGATTGTTGGACGATCCTATCGTGTCCTCGGGTGAAATGGGTATCGCCTATGGCTCGTCCACTGGCAGTACCGATGCCATCATCGCCTTTGGCGATATGTTGAAAACCGGTGATATGTCGGGCGTCACCGCCACGAGTTATATCCGCATGATGGCACACACCACAGCGGTGAATGTGGGGGTATTTTTCGGCTTAAAAGGCCGAATTCACACCACTAGCAGCGCCTGTACCTCGGGGAGCCAAGGCATAGGTTACGCCTATGAAGCCATCAAATACGGTCATCAAACCTTAATGTTGGCGGGCGGCGGCGAAGAACTCTGCCCCACAGAAGCTGTCGTGTTCGATACCCTGTTTGCCACTAGCACTAAAAACAGCACCCCCGAACTCACGCCACGCCCCTTCGATGTGAGCCGTGATGGCCTCGTGATTGGCGAAGGTGCTTGTACACTGGTACTCGAAGAGCTAGAACACGCCAAGGCGCGCGGTGCCAAGATTTACGCTGAGTTAGTCGGTTTTGGCACGAATTCAGATGGCCAACACGTCACCCAACCAAACGCGCAGACCATGGAAATCGCCATCAGGTTGGCCCTCAAAGACGCACAGCTTGAGCCTAGCGCCATAGGTTATGTGAACGCCCATGGTACGGCAACGGATCGCGGTGACATCGCCGAAAGCCACGCGACCCATGCAGTTTTTGGTGCTGGTATGCCGATTTCATCCCTTAAAAGCTACACGGGCCACACCTTAGGTGCATGCGGCGCGTTAGAGGCTTGGGTGAGTATTGAGATGATGAATGCGGGCTGGTTTGCGCCGACACTTAATCTTGAAAGTATCGACCCACAATGCGCCGATTTGGACTATATCCGTAGTGATTTACGTCCAATCGATACAGATTATGTGATGAGTAATAATTTCGCCTTTGGCGGTATTAATACCTCGCTGATTTTTAAACGCTGGGCCAATAACAACATATAAAAACCACATAAGGACATCACCATGAAACCACTCTTTGCAGGTATGCTGCTTAGCATCAGTTTATTAAGCTCGCCTTTATTGGCTCAGGAATATACGGTTGAAACCTATCAAGAAATCTTTAAGGGTGATAACCAATTCAAGCAAAAAGAAGCCATTGAATCACTCACCATCACTGGTTTATCCGATCCTGCCATTTTTGATGCGCTCGAAGCAAAGCTACTCGCATCTTTGCCCCAAGCCACTGAAAAAAATGCCATTGACTACAGTGCTTGGTTAGTCAAAGGCTTAGCTTATTCAGGCAATGATAAGTACAGCGAAACCATCAACAAGATTGTTAATGGTGATTATCCTAAAAAACTCAAAAAATACGCAGGTCAAGCTTTAGAAAACATAACGATATATAAAAAATGGAATGCGATTCTTGCGGATAAAAGCCAATATACTGCCGATCAAAGTCAGCAAAATAATGCCTTCGCCAATGCCCTACGCAGCAATGATTTAGAATTAATGCGTCTCGCGGCTAAACGCATCATAGATGACCGCCAGTACGATGATTTTATCCTAGCCGTACTCAGTAACGAATTGAAAACACCACGCTTAATGGCCGATGACAAACTCGCCATCGATACCTATGCCAACATGGCAAAAGCGCTAGCTAGTTCAGGGAATACCGCTTACCGCAATGTGATTGAAAATATGGCAACCGCGAGCTCAAACAAAAAACTCAAAAACTACGCCGAGAGTTATTTGAAGAAATACTACTAAACCTACCCATTTTACGCTTAATCGAGTAAATCATGGCCGAGCTTATCCTCGGCCATTTTTATATCCGTTTGGATCACTTTTTAAATTACTGTTGGCCTTAGCGTTTGCTGATATTCGCCTATACAGGCTTGCCATGACATTCACTCACAACACTGTGAAAGAAACCTAGGGAATCTAAGTTGATAAACGAAAGTTACGGAAGGCGAAGAGGCAGTTAAACATAGATATTGTTCAGAGTGAGGCCAACCATGGTACCGGCTCGACGACACGCAGCAAGTCCATCCCTGGATGCTCGACCGCCCCGTCCATGGGGCGGACGGTCGTCTCGCCAATCACCATGGTTTGCCTTTCGAGCATTAGTGTAATCTGTAGGCTTACAAAGACGCGAGCTAACATTTAATAACTGCAAACTTCGCTAACCAAATTTTACAACATCTAGTTAGGTAATTATTCGTTGTGAGCAAGATGTATATTTCAGAGTGTAGCTGTACGACTTTCATGCACATATGATAGGAAATGGTGATTAATTTCAAATTAAATCTACTGATATTGTAATCAAGTAAAGATAGCGATATCTTGCCTTACTCTTACTTTATTGGAAATTGTGGCATGTTTAACTGGATTACTCCTGAAATCATTATTGCTATTTCGTCAGTATTTATTGCACTGTTTGCCTTAGTTGCAACGATTTGGCAGGGTAAGATGACAAAGAAACATAATAAATTATCCGTTAAACCAATCCTTAACTGTAGAGTTGAAATATCAAATCACTGCGAGAAAATAGGAGTTCATTTCACTAACGATGGCATTGGACCGGCGGTTATTACTTCAGCGAAGATAAAACGGAATAATAAAGAATTTAGCTTGGGAGATTTTAGATATCTAGGATTATTTCCTGAATTAAGAAATGAGCATTTTCATTTCAATCTTTTGGGTATCCCAGGCACTATTTTACCTTCACAATCACAATGGCTTTTTTCTACAAATGAACATAAGAATGGCTTTGTCAAGATTAATGATCTTATTTCAGCATTAAATGAAGTAAATATTGAAATAAAATATGAATCAATGTATGAAGATAAATTTACTTTTTTAAGAAAAATTGAGCCTCCACAATAGTCCTATCTTGAGAGATGTACGGCTCAACATTCAACTGATACCTTTTCTACTCCCTAGTTTTGTGGCCTAACATTTGCTTATCTACAACGGCGCATTGGCAAACAGATAACAAAGCAATGACGCCATTATGGATAAGCCACAATTATAGGGAGTAACCGATCTGCCATGAAATCCACCATAAGAGCCATGAAAATCACCTTAGATGACCTTAAAGGGCCTGAGATTGCGGCTTTACTGCAGGAACACCTCAACGATATGCGGGCAACCTCACCGCCTGAAAGTGTGCACGCATTAGATCTTGATGGCCTGCGTCAGCCCAATATTCGCTTTTGGACCCTATGGGATGGCAATAATTTAGCGGGCTGCGGTGCACTAAAATGGTTAGATGCCGAGCACGCCGAGATCAAATCTATGCGCACCGCCGCGCCCTATAAGCAACAGGGCATAGCTTCTAAGATATTGCAGCACTTGATTAACGATGCCAAAAGCGCTGGCGTCAAACGCCTGAGTCTAGAGACAGGTTCGATGAACTTCTTCAATCCTGCCCGCCTGCTCTACTGCAAATTTGGTTTTGAAATCTGTGGCCCCTTCGACGGCTACCAACTCGACCCCAATAGCGTGTTTATGACGAAGAGAATCTAAAACACATGCGCCTTAGTGTTTGAAATTCATCTCTAAGGTGCTTTGCTGCAGTTAAGTATTCGCTCGCTTAACTACTGATGCAGTTCTGTGCCCGTTCCACCAATGGATAATAAACCCAAGCAACAGTCCCCAAAATGCGCTGCCGATACCCAGCACACTAAAACCCGATGCAGTGACCAAGAAAGTGATCACCGCGACTTCGCGATCTTCCGTTTTAGCTAATGCGGCGGTCAGGCTATTGGCGATAGTGCCGAGCAAGGCTAATCCGGCGATGGCCAGGACTAACTCCTTCGGGAAAGCAGAAAACAGGCCAACCACAGTGGCGCCCAATAACCCAGTGATAAAGTAAAATACCCCGCCCCACACCGCAGCCCAGTAACGGGTCGCGGGATTCGGATCTGCTTCTTTACCCATACAAATCGCCGCTGTGATAGCGGATAAGTTAAAGGCAAAACCGCCAAAGGGCGCGAGGATAACCCCGATTAGCCCTGTGCTCGTGATCAAAGGTGAAATGGGCGGCCTGTAGCCATTACCATGCAGCGCAGCAACGCCCGGCATATTTTGCGAGGCCATAGTCACTACAAACAGCGGCAGCGCCACGCCAATCACACTCGCCAACGAAAACTCAGGTGTAGTCCACACGGGCATCGCCAGTTGCAGCTGAACGGCATCTAGCTTGAGTAAATCTAATTGAAAACTCATACCTATACCCACCAACAAGGTCAGTAAGATGATGTAACGCGGCGCAAAAGGCTTAACGATGACAAACACCAACAGCATGATCAATATCAGACTCAGCTGGGTTTGCATCGCCTGAAATAGCCCTAGCCCAAATTGCAATAAGATCCCCGCCAACATGGCGGAAGCCACCGACTGCGGCATGACACGGATAAGCTTATCCATCCAGCCCGCAACACCGCAAAGGGTGATTAGAATTGAACTCACCAGAAAAGCGCCTATGGCTTGGTTTACGCTCAACCCCGCTAAGCTCGTCACCATTAGCGCTGCGCCCGGTGTAGACCAAGCCGTTAGAATAGGATTCTTGTAGTAAAGCGATAACCCTATGCTGGTCACGCCCATGCCCACACCTAAAGCCCACAGCCATGAACTGATCTGTGCCGGTGTCGCCCCCACAGCCTCCGCTGCTTGAAAGATGATCACAGCCGAGCTGCTATAACCCACTAATACCGCAATAAATCCCGCTGATATTTTTGATAAACTCCCTGCATCTCGCCACATATCCACTCCCTTTCTCTGCAATTGATGTCGCCATTACTTTGTGCGCTATAACTTATAAAATGAACAAGATAGCTTTTGTGCGCTATAACGTACGAGATGGACAAGATAACACCTGTGCGTTATAACGTACAAACTAAATTTTCATAAAAATGATGGGGCCATTGTGCAGACGATAAACAGCTATCTCGCCACCACGCTTAAAGCACTTCGCAACCAAAAGGGATGGAGTTTAGATAAAGCCGCCCAAGAGACGGGCGTGAGTAAGGCCATGATAGGACAAATCGAGCGCGGTGAATCAAGCCCAACCATTGCGACGCTGTGGAAAATTGCCAGTGGATTCAATATCTCGCTGTCGACCTTTCTCGAACCCACGCCCCAGAGCCAAGGCGCAGTATTCCGTAAGCCCGACGACTTACGCCAACAACCCGCCACCGACGGCATGCTAGTCGCCTCACTCTTCCCCTTTGAAGAGCGCTTCGGTTTCGAGATGTTTGAACTGACCCTGCTGCCAAACTATCAGCGCCTTTCTGAGCCCCATGAAACGGGTGTCACTGAGCATGTCATTGTCTTGAGCGGTACTATGGAAGTGCTAGTCGATGGCGAGTGGCAAACACTCAACCAAGGTGAAGCAGTACGATTTGCGGCCGACAAACCCCATGGCTATCGCAATCTCAACGAGCAAGCCGTGGTATTCCACGACATCATTCACTATCAACGAGCTAATGTGTCTAGCCTCTAACTACTTGTCTAGTGCCGGCAATGCCAAAAACCATTCACTGCCGATAATTTGCAACGCTTGCACACGCCAATTCATTAGAATAAACTTATTGAAAATTTTCTAATGGTAGGAGCAATGCTATGTTTCAATCTTTACTGGCTAAGTTATCCGGCAGCCACTCGGGCGAAAAATGTTGGCAATTGATTGAGCAAGGCGCACGGGTGATTGATGTGCGTTCACCAGAGGAATTTGCCTCCGGTCACTTGCCCCAAGCCATTAATGTGCCATTGCCAACGCTCGACCAATGGTTACACCAAGTCGACAATAAGCAACATCCCTTCGTGCTCTACTGTGGCGCAGGGATTCGAGCACAAAAGGGCTGCGACATTCTCAAGGCCAATGGCTTTAGCTGCGTAGTAAATGGTGGTTCGCTTAAAGATTTAGTCTGCTGCCAGCCGAGCTAATTTAAGCCTTGGTTGTACGGCGCTAATCAGGCCAGTCTGTATATTGCGATGACTTAAATATCTGCGAGGTGGTGTATGCATAAAACAAATCATGCCAAAGCGTTACAGTTTGAAGCCACACAGAGTAACACTGCTGAAAAGCCGCTTGAAACTGAACGCCATACACGCTTTAGCATCAGTCGTAATCGCGACCAAGCCAGCACTAAGATGCGTTATGTTGAGACAAGCACCCTCGCCAAAGGCTGCAGCCTTTGCGAATAAGAGCTAAGCGTGCCACTTAAAACTAGCCGCTCGAGTCCAGCCGCTCAAACCTACCCACTTAAGCCAAGCGTGCTTAGCTGAAATGCACATACAAAAATGCCAGCCTATTAAGGGCTGGCATTATTTATTCAGCTAAATCAAATGACTCAGCTAATCAATGGGACAATTAAGCTTTCAGCTGATCGATACTGTGTTTCGCTTCGCCCATGCCTTTATCGTGTGCTTCAGGGCCCATATTCAGTGCTTCGGCGTAAACCACTTCAACATTGGTGATACCCATAAAGCCTAAAACCGTTTTCAAGTAAGGTACAACGTGATCCGTTGGGCCATCTTTGTGAGCGCCGCCACGGGTCGTCACCAACACAGCGCGTTTACCTTCCACTAATCCTTTTGGACCTGTTTCAGTATAAGTAAAAGTCACACCGGCACGGGCGACAAAATCGATCCAGTTTTTAAGTTGAACCGGAATCGTAAAGTTGTACATAGGTGCAGCGATAACAATCGTATCGTTCGCTTTTAATTCAGCGACTAAGGTATCTGATAAGGCGAGCATTTCTTGCTGACGTGCCGATAATTCTGCACCACCGCGTAACCCAGAAGCGATTTCACCGTCTACCATAGGTAGTACGTCTTTACCGCCTAAATCACGCACTGTAATAGCGGCGCCTTGGGTTTCCCAGTGACTCGCTAAGTGATCAATTAACACGGCAGATTGTGAATAACCGCCAAGAATGCTTGATTTTAAAATTAAGACTTTAGACATAATCTGCTCCGAAAATAGGTAAATGACTCAGAGTCAGATGGAATATCTCAACTCTATGACGCTAGTGTATTAGCCCATAAAAAAGAAATAAAGCGGATAAAATCTGAGATTAGCTTCGATTTTTTAGAAAGGTTATACATCACCTTCGACGTACAGATACACTAAATTGCTTTCGACGCATTCATACTTTCGACGTACTAACATACAGGCCTTCAAAAACCGCACACAATGAATCCATACAATACAATTGCACTTCCAGCTTCACCTTAACTCTGCGCCCCCTTTGTAACGGGCTGAGATCCACATCTGGCCATTGTACTTTTACCACAGGGTCACAAGTCACAGGAGCAAGATAACGAATATGGGCATCGGCGAGCACAATATCACCCGCCACGCCCACTAACTGCTGATTTAGCCACACGGCACCCCAGCCTGTTAAGGTCATCAAGGTATAAATGCTGCCCGCAAACATGGTCTGATGCAGATTAATATTGGGCGTCATCGGCGCTGTGACTCGAAATTCTCCCTCGCTGTAATCGAGTGGCACTATCTGCATAAACTCGCTAACGGGGATCGTACTATGCCAAGTCTGACGTAATTTAATAAGCAATTGATCCATATGCATTCCCCTTAATACTCCCTCTTAGTACAAGCGACATTGAGTATGCCTAGCATCCCATCACCTAGACCCCTTAAACATCACGATAGAAGCTACACCTGCAGATTAAAGGTCACTGGGCCATCATTGACTAAGGACACTTGCATATCGGCGCCGAACTGTCCGGTTTCTGTGTGAACGCCCTTAGCGCGGCAGAATGCGACAAACTCTTCATACAAGCCTAAGGCTTGTTCCGGCGTACCCGCCCCTGAAAAACTCGGCCTCAAGCCACGACCCGTATCGGCAGCCAAGGTAAATTGTGACACGACTAACAAAGACCCACCGACTTGTTCTAGATTGAGATTCATCTTGCCATTTTCATCGGAAAAAACGCGATAACTCATGACTTTAGTCGCCAACTTTTCCATCTTCTCGCGGGTATCTTCTTGCTCGACACCGAGCAGAACCAACAAGCCTTTATTGATTTCACCTAGGGTTTGGTTATCAACCACCACACTGGCGCGACTCACTCTTTGAATTAAAGCAATCACAACTTTTCCTTTTAGATTAAGGCTTAACGGGAACCATTTGCGGCATTAGCGGTAGCGGGCGGATATATTGCTCTACGCCATCAGGCAAAGATTGTACGACCTGCGCTAAGCCGCCGTTCGTCCACAGCATAAAGCGACGTAATTCTTCTATTTCGATACGGTCGGCAAAGGTCACTGTACCTTGCACTTGAATCACTGCGCCTTGGTCCAACAACACAAACTTGGCAAAATTAAGCTTCTGATTCAAGGTGCCAATCACGGCAGGCAACTCTTGGCTAGCCTGCAATTGCGGGTGCACAGCATAGAAGCGATTCATTAAAATACGGTCAATGCCCGCTGAATTGATACTCGGCTCAAGCAAGAATTGGTTATTGCCAAACTGCACAGCAACTTTAGTCGGCGCAACTTGGGTGGCCAGATAATTTGCGTTAATCAGCGCTTGGTACAAGCGATCAGCGGCAGTTTCATTGGTCAACCCACCGAGTTCAACAACTTTGGGCGCGACAGGGGCACTCACGACCTCCTGAGTCGCCACTGGGTCAATCGTGCTGGTTTGCGAGGGCGCCGTAGCGGCACAGGCGGTTAATCCGAGTAAACTGGCACTGATGAGCAATGTTTTCATTGTATTTCCCTTTGATGTATCCACGACCACATAGCATGGATTTCTGCTGTGACCGCCAAAAACAGAGACTCACTATTGAGCATATGTCCGCCATCGACAACAGATTGAATTGTAATAGCATGCTCCAACCCAGCCAAAAAATCGCGTAATAGCGTCGCTGGGCAAATCGCATCCTGCATTCCTTGCAATAACACACTACGCGCCTTCACTCTAGGCGTCACGCGCTGTAACACATTCATGGCATTGAAGTAATTATGTCGAGCAAAGTGTAACTCGATATTGGCTAATGCTAATACGGATTCGGGTAACAGCCTTGGTAGCACTAACCTCGCCCCCGCAAGCTGCAACTCCCACTGTACCCAACGCCGCGCAAAATGGTATCGCACATTTTCATCGGCCGATGCCAAACCTAGATGATATGAATCTAGTAATTCAATCAGCGATAACTGAGCCGGAAAAATGTCATTGAAGAGTCGATAAGCAGCAGGTTGCAATTTTGCCGCGCCGTCAGCGCCATAGAGCCAGTCGAGACCTTCTTTGGATGGAATAAATAACGCCCACAGTACCTGTGCAATCACCCGCTCTGGGAATAATCCGCTGTAAATTAAGCCTAATGTGGCCCCAAAAGAGCCACCGGCTAAACACCAACGCTCAATACCCAATGCAAGGCGAATCGCCTCAATATCGCTAATCAAACCAGTGAGATGGTTGTTGGCTAAATCGCCAAAGGGTAAAGATTGCCCAGAACCGCGTTGATCTAAAAGCAAAATCCAATATTGATCGCCATTAAATAAAGCTAAATCACCGATATCACAACCCGCTCCTGGACCGCCGTGCAAATACAGCAGCGGGATACCTTGTGGATTACCGTATTGCGCCAGATGCAATTGCTGACCATTGCCAACGTTAAACCAGTCGCGACGGATAAAAGATGGGAAGGATTCAGGCATTCAGTGTCATCGCCATTAATAATCCTCTAATGGGGTCATTCAGATTTAGCCACCGCCTTGAGTGCCGTCACCTCAGCCGAAGTTAACACCGCAGCGGAATTTTCTTGGGAGGCATTTTCTAGGGGCTTAGGATTCAGAGCGGTTTCGTCATCATCTGAGCTCGACTCATAATCTAAATATTCAGGCATCGCGGCGGTAATTTCCGCGCCGAGTAATACTATCATCCACGATAAATACACCCAGACAAAGATAATGGGGATCACGGCTAAAGCACCATAAATCGCTTCATAACTCGGAAACTGAGTGACATACAAAGCAAAGGCTTTTTTGCCTAACTCAAACAAGATTGCGGCAACAATCGCCCCTAATAGTGCATGTAGAAACTTCACTTTTTGATTAGGCACCACCATATACAACAGCAAGAATGCCGCAACTGAGAACAGCATGGGCAAACGCTCAAGAAACACGGGCACCACACCCGACAACTGACCGTCAAAGACCTTCAATGACACCACGTAGGAAGTGGCGACCAAACTGGCCCCCACCAATACCGGGCCCAAAGTGATGACCATCCAATACATAGAAAAAGCCACCACCACTGAACGCTTCTCTTTAGTACGCCAAATGTTATTAAGCGATTTATCAATGGCAGAAATCAGCAAAATGGCAACCACAACTAAGGCCGCAATCCCAACCGCAGTCCCCTTAGAGGCATTGGCCACAAACTCATTGATATACACTTGCACTGTGTCGCCAGCGGCGGGTAAAAAATTCTGATAAACGAAACCTTCTATCTGTCCACGTATCCCCTTAAATACCGGAAAAGCTGACAGCATAGACATAGTCACCGCCACCATAGGCACGAGTGACAACAGTGTGACATAGGCTAAATGTCCGGCGCGGATATTGATTTGATCTTCAACTAAACGCCGTCTCAAATGCAGCAGGAATTGCCAGATCCCGAGGAATAAGGCGCGAATTTGTGCCAGTTCTATCTTCTTAGTCACGGGTTTCTCTTGATTCTGTTGGTATAGACTCGTTATCTTCGTACAATAAACGCTTAATTTACAAGTCTAAGGAGTGAATTGATGTCTCAACAAGGATCTGCAGGTAACGTTATTTCCGCTATTGCTAGCCTATTTTTTCCTGGGCTAGGCCAATTATTGCAAGGCAGAATAATGGCCGCACTGTTATTTTTCATTATCACAGTGGTGGGTTATGCCCTCTGGTGGCTGATTGTGCCCGCGATAATAGGTGCTATCTTTCATCTGTGGAGCATTATCGATGCGGCGCGATTTAAAGCCGATTAATTAATTTCATTCAGCGACGGAACACCCAATGAAAAGACTGATAGCTTCAGGGCTGATTGCCACAAGTCTCCTGCTTAGTGGTTGCCAGAGTGCCTACTACGGCGCAATGGAAAAGGTCGGTTACCATAAACGCGATATTATGGTCGACAGAGTTAAAGATGCGAAAAAATCCCAACAGGATGCTCAAAAAGAGTTCAGCTCTGCCCTAGAAGAAATGCAAGCACTGCTCAATTACAGTGATGGCAACTTAGAAAAAGCCTATAGCAGAGCCAAAGATGAATACGAATCGGCTCAAAGTGCCGCCGATAACGTCAGCAACCGCATCAATAAAGTCGAAGATGTAGCCGAAGCCCTGTTCGATGAGTGGCAAAATGAAATTAGCGAGATCAGTAAAGCCAACCTACGCCGCAACAGTGAAACTAAACTCAAAGAAACACGCCGCGCCTATGAACAATTGATTAAAAGTATGCGCCGTGCCGAGTCGAAAATGCCGCCGATTCTCACCGCTATGAAAGACAATATGCTGTATCTCAAGCATAACTTAAACGCCCAAGCCATTGGTGCGATTAAAAGCGAATTTGCGAGTCTGCAAACCGATATTTCGGCCCTGATTAAAGAGATGAACACCTCGATTAACGAATCGAGCAAATTTATCGAAGCACTCGAAAAATCAAAAAATTAATCCAAATGCCCCACTGAACGCCTAAGCCCTAGCAAAATAAATTGCTGGGGCTTTTTATTCTTTGTGTGACCTCGCACGCTGTCCCTGCAAGCCATACTTTATTTGTGCAAGACTAAAACACTTAGCTTTGTGAGCTATGGCGCGCTTTAATTGATTGATAGCGCGAATCTTAGATCTGACGCACAATTTCACTTATTACTCAAAAACTTATCCTCAGTTCACCACTCAGAGCCTGTACTTGTAACTTATTAGCTGTATTCATCACTATGACTTTTATCGAATCACTCACGCTGATGTTGGCACTCATGTATCTCGCCTCCCTCAGCTATTGGAGCGGCCAGAAATGGGGCGCTGTCGCCACTCTGTTGCTCAGTATCGGTGCGGTGGCAATGAGTCTTTATTGGCCACTGGCTCTCGGGCTTCTTATTGCACTACCACTGATGCTACTTGGGCATAAATTTGCGCCTGATGCACTCAAGGGTGAAATTAAAATCAATACCCTTCGTGAAGGGACTCAACATGTCTTAGCGCTATCGCTCTTGCTGGTTGCCATACAATACACAATCAATACCGTACTGCTTAAGCAAGGAATCACACCTTGGCTAATGCGCCCCGACGTAGTCGATGCCTTTTTACCGATTGCGGGTGGCATTGAGCTTAAAGCCATTATCAGCCTCAATTTGTGGGATCAAACCCATCCTGCGGCAGCAGTCATGCTAGCGGCGGTATTACTCACAGGTTTACTCTGCAAGCGGGCATTTTGCGGTTGGGCTTGCCCATTAGGTTTGGCAGGGGAATACCTGTATTCCTTTAGAAAACGCTTTATTAAATCAGAGCTTACACCACCTGCTTGGCTAGATTGGCCACTGCGAATGTTGAAATATCTATTACTCCTAGCACTTTGCTACATAGTCATTGGTATGCCAGCACAATCCATCCCCCATTATCTTGAAGGTAATTATCATAAGATTGCCGACTTGAAGATGGCATTATTCTTCCTAACACCCAGCCTAATCACGCTACTGGTATTTGCGCTGATCCTCGCTTTAGCGGCATGGCGTCGTCAGGGATTCTGCCGTTACTTGTGTCCCTATGGCGCTATGCTTGGGATCTTAAGCTTTGCAAGCCCATTAAAAATTCGCCGCAATACCCAGCACTGTCTTATCGAAGCAAAAGGGATGAAATGCGACAAGTGTACCCGCGCTTGCCCAGCAAACATCATAGTGCACACTAAAACCACGGTTCGCAGTGACGAGTGCCAAGCCTGCATGCGCTGTGTCGCGGCTTGCCCTAAATCCGCCGCCCTCGGCCTTGGACTGAAATCTGGCCACAGACTCGGTCATAAGGGATTGCTCGCATTAGTGCTCATCGCATTATTTATCCTACCGCTGGGCGCTTACTTAGCGGGGTTCTGGCATAGCCAAACACCAGACAACATCCGCATGGAATTGATCCAAGTGATTAATAGAATTGGGCACTAGAATACGCGACATCACTAGAACACCTAAAATGACACATATGACGGGATCCAATTGCGATGGAATAAAACACTAACGAAATTTGAAAACAGCAGCAGATAAGACTAGAAAACCTCAAAATGGAAACCTTTAGGTACAACTAAAGGTTGACCCACTTAGTAGGAGCAATCTGAAAGGATTAAAATAAAATCATATAGAACAGATGCTTAATTGACACAAAATCTAATTACTGGTCTAATTCGCGCGCATTTAATAAAGGAATGTATTAACCAAAGGAATTATTGTGTGAAAAAATCATTATTGATCGCTCTTACTGCTCTGCCATTATTTGCTTATGCTGGCCCATTCGATTCAATCGTTAAATCAGCAACTCAATCTGTCACTGACACAGTGAATGATACGGCAACCAATGCGTTAGACAGCGCAACGAATGAAGCGATTAAAAATACATTCGGCATTAAAGAAGGCACAACCAAGCAAACAATCACTGAAAAATTAGGTGCGCCTGCTAGCACTTATAATGAAGCGGATCTAGAAGTTTGGGCCTATGATCTTAGTGCGTTAAATGCAGCTTCTCCAATGCTGGCAGAAACCACTAAGACTTTGCTGAAAGATAATGAAGTCGCTCAGAAAAATGTGACTATCAGCTTCAAAGGTGAAAGTGTCAATGCGGTAAAATTGGCAGATAAAGCTAAATCATAAGTTTGACTGCTCACTCGATAGGGCTCTAAGTCCTATCGAGTATCCCGATGTCCTCGGTCGCACCACAGCGATGATAGGCGTCAGCAATAAAGCCACTGCCAAGTAATACTATCCAGAAAAGACCTCACCTGCCGTCCAGTGACACACTCAGCTAACGCAATCCAGTAACCTATCAGCAGCCCATGCTAAGCAATACCAACAAGCTTTGCCTGATTTTGAACCAACCCAACAGGCTGTGTTAAATAATACTTGGGCTAAATGATACATTAAGTGAATGCAAAACAATTTTGTCTCACAAAACATACTGCAGATAATGGCTTACATCACTCTCTGCAGTATTTTTAATATATACGTCATAAAATTGATTACAATCAGGCAACAGCTAGACTTTATCGCAGATAATATTCCTATACGGATATTAGAAAAATGGTTTTATGTTCCCCAACGGAGCTAACCTATGCGACCCGACCGACAGCAATTGATCCATTCGTTATTTGACGAATATATTGAGATGTATGCCTCCCGTGATGACAGGCTAACTCGTCGCTTTAGTGATAACTTTAGCGGCTATGCAGGGAGCAGTGATCAGCTTGTCACCAGCAGAGAAGAATGGGTGCTAATCACTCGTCAGGACTTTGCACAAGTGCCTGAGCGAATCCACATCGAAATGTTAGATCTTTCTTTACAAGACCTTGCCGACAACCTCGTGGTTGTGACTGCCTTTTTTCATATCCACTTACCGATCCCTAATCCTATGCTTTCCCGCGAGACAGCACGGCTAGTGTTGATATTTCACCGAGAAAACAACGACTGGATGATTGTCCACAGCGGCATATCCATCCCCTACGGCTTAGCCCACAAAGGGGAAATTTACCCGATTGCGCGATTAGAGGAACGTAACGTCGAACTTGAATCCATGATCACAGCTCGAACTAGTGAACTGGCAGAAGCCAATAGGCAACTTGAAATACTCAGCAATACCGACGGTTTAACCAATATCGGCAATCGCCGCCTATTTGACATGATGTTACAAACGGAGTGGAGTCGGGGACAAAGGAGCAATTCCTCACTGGCCCTAATCATGCTCGATATTGACCACTTTAAACAATTTAACGATCACTATGGGCACCTCGCCGGAGACGATTGCCTTAAACAATTAGCGAGTACACTGTCCCAGTCCGGTCGCAGAGCGGGCGAATTAGTCGCTCGCTACGGCGGCGAAGAATTTGTCATTCTATTACCAAATGTCGATAATCAAACCGTACTTGAGACAGCACAGCACATCCATCAACTGATCCAAGCCATTGCCATTCCGCATGCAAATACCGACCTTGGGATTGTAACAGTGAGCGCAGGCGTCGCCTATCTGCAACCCTCTAACAAACAAAATGCTTTAGAACTCGTTCGCCAAGCGGACGCCGCCCTCTACCGCGCAAAATCCGCAGGGCGCAATTGCATACGGGTGATGGATGAGGACTAATAATACCCATTACTCAATTTATCCCAACAAAAAGCCCTGCACAGTTTCCTATGCAGGGCTTTTTAAACCGATTGACTCACCTTAAGGGCGTGTCACCTGAATTAACAGGCTGGCATTAACCGCGGTTAAAGCGCTTACGATCGTTTTCAGTCAAGTGTCTCTTACGAACACGAATGTTCTTAGGCGTTACTTCAACTAATTCATCATCATCGATGAACTCAAGCGCTTGCTCAAGTGTCATTGTGATTGGCGTAGTCAACACTTGGGCTTCGTCAGTACCAGAAGCACGCATGTTGGTCAGCTGCTTACCTTTCAAACAGTTAACTGTCAGATCGTTTGAGCGAGCGTGAATACCAACCACTTGGCCTTCGTATACTTCAGCGGCATGGCCGATAAAGAGACGACCGCGATCTTGTAGACCGAACAGTGCGAAGGTCAATGCCTTACCCGTTGCGTTAGAGATCAATACGCCGTTAGCGCGTTGACCGATATCGCCACCTTTATGTGGACCGTAATGGTCGAATGAGTGATAAATTAGACCAGTACCAGAAGTCGCAGTCATAAACTCAGTTTGGAAACCGATTAAACCACGGCTTGGGATGATGAAGTCGATACGTACACGACCTTTACCATCAAGCTGCATGTCTTTCATTTCAGCTTTACGGGTACCTAATTTCTCGATTACTGTGCCTTGATCTTCTTCTTCAACGTCAACAGTCAAGGTTTCAAATGGTTCACACAGTTCACCGTCGATAGTTTTCAGAATAACTTCTGGACGTGATACGGCTAACTCGTAACCTTCACGACGCATGTTTTCAATCAAGATTGATAAATGCAATTCACCACGGCCAGATACACGGAAGCGATCTGGACTTTCTGTTTCTTCAACACGCAGTGCCACGTTGTGGACTAATTCTGTTTGCAGACGCTCCAGAATGTTACGTGAAGTCACATACTTACCTTCTTTACCTGCAAAAGGTGAAGTATTAACTTGGAAAGTCATGGTCAGAGTAGGTTCATCAACAGTCAAAGGTGGCATAGCTTCTACTGCACCAACGGCACAGATAGTGTCAGAAATTTTCAGCTCGCCTAAACCAGTGATAGCAACGATGTCGCCAGCGTTAGCAATTTCAACTTCAGTACGGTCTAGACCCATGTAACCTAATACTTGGCCCATTTTACCGTTACGAGTTTTGCCATCAGCGCCAATAATAGTCACTTGTTGGTTCGTTTTCACGCTACCACGCTTGATGCGGCCGATACCGATAACACCCACGTATGAGTTGTAGTCGATTTGCGAAATTTGCATCTGGAACGCGCCTTCGGCGTCAGCATCTGGGAAAGATACTTTTTCAACGATAGTTTGGAACAGCGGCGTCATATCATCGCTCGCTACATCCGGATCTAAAGTTGCAAAACCGTTTAACGCAGAAGCGTAAACGATTGGGAAATCTAGCTGCTCGTCAGTTGCACCTAAGTTATCGAACAGGTCGAATACTTGGTCAATAACCCAATCTGGGCGTGCACCTGGACGGTCAATTTTGTTGATAACAACGATTGGCTTTAGGCCTTGAGCAAACGCTTTCTTCGTTACGAAGCGAGTTTGTGGCATTGGACCGTCAACGGCATCAACTAGCAATAATACTGAGTCAACCATAGACAGAACACGCTCAACCTCACCACCGAAATCGGCGTGGCCTGGGGTATCAACAATGTTAATACGGTAGTCGTTCCACTTGATGGCAGTATTCTTTGCCAGAATCGTGATCCCACGTTCCTTTTCAAGATCGTTGGAGTCCATCACCCGCTCAGTGGCTTCTCCTCGGGTTGCAAGGGTGCCTGACTGTGACAGCAACTTGTCTACCAGGGTCGTTTTGCCATGGTCAACGTGTGCAATAATGGCGATGTTACGTAAATTCTCTAGCACGGATAAACCTCTTACCATCAAACAAAAATAGGGATATTTCAGTAATTCGTTATGGTGATCGAGCTCGATCTACCACAATAAAAAGCGTGCCATTCTACTCCAGAGCGGCCTTGGCGCACAGGATTATTTTTGAACACTTATAAAACAATTCGCCAATCCTTGGGTAATTTCCGCCAATCATCCACTGAATGAAATCCTCTATAGCCAGAGTTAACGCTCTGTTTAATTGCCATATTCGTAGGAAAAATTCGAGTTAAGCAGCTGAATTTGCTATTTTTCGTATTCAATGTTAGCACTGCTAATGTCGATTTAAGCATCAGCAAAATCGACTTAGATACAGAGAAATTACCACGTGAACACACTGCAATAAATTCTGCGGCACACTTAATCTAACGTTCATGTTGGCGTTTACACCCGATGGCATTAAGACTCACTTCATTGTCACGGAATACCTTTTTACGCATCACTGATTTCACTTGGCCTGTGAACAGCAAAGACATTTCGCACATGAGAACGAACTCTTTCCTAATAATATGATAATAAACCACTATTGGATTGATAATGCGTGGCATAGTTGGACAGACTAGCGTGGTTTTATGACAATTATGCGGCGGTTATGCGGTGGTAAATAGTCCCGATCGGCGCTGAAAGTATGTGTGAGCTTCACAGAGGCAGTACTTACTGAGATAGTGAAAGCTAAAGTGTCATTGCCATCTCATTGCCATATAAGCGGTGCATGTTATCGCTGTGCATCCCAGCTTAAGGTTTGCATGAATCAATTCAGTGCGCACCAAAATGGAGTAATGCACCAAAATGCCACAGACAAAAGCACTATTATGGTGCACACGCGAATCCAATTAAGTGCAACAAAGATTTTAAACCATGTTAATCAGTAAGTTACATTATTGGCATGGATATCGCTTTATAGCTCGTAAGTTTGGCTCAAGATAAATCACTTGAGTTAAAAGATTATAGAAGGGGCATCCCTTTACCCTACCGGAGGCTTGAGAATGTCAGTTGAATCAGTTTTAAAGCAACTTGAAGAATTAGAAGTTAAGTTCGTTGATTTACGTTTTACCGACACTAAAGGTAAAGAGCAGCACGTATCTATTCCTTCTCATCAGGTAGATGCTGATTTCTTCGAAGACGGCAAAATGTTTGACGGTTCTTCTATCGCAGGTTGGAAGGGCATTAACGAATCAGACATGGTACTGATGCCAGATCCAACGACATTCGTACTGGATCCTTTCACCGAAGAAACCACAGCGCTGATCCGTTGTGACATTCTTGAACCAGGTACTATGACAGGTTACGACCGTGACCCACGCTCAATTGCTAAAAAAGCAGAAGCTTACCTGATCTCTACTGGTATCGCTGATACTGTATTGATTGGACCAGAACCAGAATTCTTCCTATTTGACGATGTCCGTTTCGGTACTGACATGTCAGGTTGTTTCGTTAAGATCGACGCTAAAGAAGCGGCTTGGAACTCAGGCACTAGCTACGAAGGCGGCAACACAGGTCACCGTCCATTTGTTAAAGGCGGTTACTTCCCAGTTGCACCGGTTGACTCATCACAAGACCTACGTAGCGCTATGTGTTTAGTGCTCGAAGAAATGGGCCAAGTGGTTGAAGCGCATCACCACGAAGTGGCGACTGCAGGTCAAAACGAAATCGCCACTCGCTTCAACACCTTGACTAAGAAAGCGGATGAAATCCAAATTCTGAAGTACGTAGTGCACAACATGGCACACGCTTACGGTAAGACTGCGACTTTCATGCCTAAACCCATCGTTGGTGACAACGGTAGCGGCATGCACGTTCACCAATCTCTGGCGAAAGACGGTGTTAACTTGTTCGCTGGCGACAAATACGCAGGTTTAAGTGAAACGGCTCTGTACTACATAGGTGGTATCATCAAGCACGCTCGCGCGCTGAACGCTTTCACTAACCCAAGCACTAACTCTTACAAGCGTTTAGTGCCACACTTTGAAGCACCTGTTATGTTGGCCTACTCTGCCCGTAACCGCTCTGCATCAATCCGTATTCCAGTGGTACCAAGCCCTAAAGGCCGTCGTATCGAAGCACGTTTCCCAGATCCACATGCAAACCCATACTTAGGTTTCGCAGCGCTGCTGATGGCGGGTCTTGACGGTATCCAAAACAAGATCCACCCAGGTGAAGCGATGGACAAAGATCTGTACGATCTGCCTCCAGAAGAAGCGGCTGAAATCCCACAAGTGGCAACGTCATTAGAAAACGCCCTTGAAAATCTGCAAGCTGACCATGAGTTCCTGACAAAAGGCGGCGTGTTCAGTGAAGATTTCATCCAATCTTATATCGTACTGAAAACAGCAGAAGCTGAGCGCGTAGCACGTACAACTCACCCACTTGAGTTTGAAATGTACTACAGCCTGTAATGGCTAGCGCTATACAACCGGCTCGCTTTATGTAATTTATACAGAAAATATAAAAGCCTCGATAGCAACGCTATCGGGGCTTTTTGTATTTTGAAGGTATATACAACTTTTATTCTGATTCAATCATCGCGTTGTTCTCTAAATAGGCATCATCGCCAACCACTCTTTTATCATTCAGAGAAGGCACGCCAGACACCGCGACAACAGCAACAATAGAGATAGATGGTTAAAAACCGATCTAAACTAAACATGGATGCAGCAGAAAAACCACCTATATAGTCGGAAGTTAACTACCGCGCCATTATTGTTAAGTGTCCACGCTTTATTCAACTAGGCTGGGTATTCTCAGGGGCAAAATCTACCAGTTGGGCAGGTTCGCCTGACTCAAATGACGCAAATGGTACGCCATCTAACACGCGCTCATTTTTAAATACACGGATTTCAGAATCAGGTAACTGCGTCATCAGTAATGACAAGATAATGTGCATCTTATCCAATGGGCAATGAAGACGAATACTTGCACGTAAGCCCATTGTTCGTACATCCGATTGGCAGGCAATAAATGGACGATTCCGCGTTATCTTAATCAAATGGCGATGCCCATTTTTTATAGGACTCTCGTAAGTTGTCTCTACATTTTTAAAACCAGTAAAGAAAAATGCCCCCAGAGCCATTCCACCTACACCAACCAGCGCTGCTGGGCCTAAAAAGGCCACCCCGACAATACAAACCACCACCCCAAACCAAGCCAGCCCCCGCACTACCGCATAGGCTGCATCCGGAATAGCATCATGATAGGTGGTAACTAACCCCTCGGTGGTGAGCCGATAATGGTACTGTTTGTCTGCAAACCAGAGGTAACGAGCAGATAAGCACATAATTAAAGCCATGATGATTAACCCTATACCCAAGCTAGTATCGCCAGATAGCAAATAGCACCCTATAAGTGCTAAGCAACCACACGGGATCAGGAAGGTTAACCAAAATAGACCATAGACAGTCGCCACCCGAATATCCCACTCATAAAGCGTGGGCGCCTCACGCACCCGCTGCTGACGTAGCTTATTGAGCCAGCTTTGCTCCTCTTGGGGTAATTGCAGGTACTCAGTGCGCGGCAGGTCTTCATACCGACTGTCGTCCAACAGTTTTGTCTCTTGCTCTGTCGACGCCAACTGCAGCGGCGCTGCTCTCTTATTCATATAGCTATTCCTTTGCTGTGCCCACGGACTGCACGGTCATCGTTAACCTATCCACACAGCTCGTACTTAATGTCTTCTCACTCTTGACGATCTTGCCGCTATAAGGCCTGTTAGCATCTTGGTGGCAAAGCTGCCACTGATGACACCGAATCTCACGCCAATAACAGGCGCGAAAGAAAGCGTTAGACGGCATGGGTATTCTCAGGGGCGAAATCTGACAGTTGGGCAGGTTCGCCTGACTCAAATGACGCAAATGGTACGCCATCTAACACGCGCTCATTTTTAAATACACGGATTTCAGAATCAGGTAACTGCGTCATCAGTAATGACAAGATAGTGTGCATCTTATCCAATGGGCAATGAAGACGAATGCTTGCGCGTAAGCCCATTGTTCGTACATCCGATTGGCAGGCTATAAATGGACGATTCCGCGTTACCTTAATCAAATGACGATGCCCATTTTTTATAGGGCTCTCATAAGTTGTCTCTACATTTTTAAAACCTGTGAAGAAAAATGCCATCACGGCAAAACCACCCGCGCCGACTAAGACGGCTGGGCCTAAAAAGGCCACCCCGACAATACAAACCACCACCCCAAACCAAGCCAGCCCCCGCACTACCGCGTAGGCTGCATCCGGAATCGCGTCATGATAGGTGGTAACTAACCCCTCGGTGGTGAGCCGATAATGGTACTGTTTGTCGGCCAACCAGAGGTAGCGCATAAATGGCCCAAAAATCATCACTATGATGAGAAAATAATACCATTGTTCAAATCCATACCAATATGTCACCAACCCAACTAGAGCCGTAATCCCGCACGGAATAAGGACCATGATCCACCCCATACCATACACAGTCGCCACCCGAATATCCCACTCATAAAGCGTAGGCGCCTCACGCACCCGCTGCTGACGTAGCTTATTGAGCCGGCTTTGCTCCTCTTGGGGTAATTGCAGGAACTCACTCCGCGGCAGGTCTTCATACCGACTGTCGTCCAACAGTTTTGTCTCTTGCTCTGTCGACGCCAACTGCTGCGGCGCTGCTCTCTTATTCATATAGCTATTCCTTTGCTGTGCCCACGGTACTCCATGGTCATCGTTAACCTACCCACACGGCTTGTACTTAATGTCTTCTCACCCTTGACGACCTTGCCGCTAAAGGCCTGTCAACATCTTGGTGGCAATGCTGCCACTGATGGACACCGAATCTCGCGCCAATACCAATAATAGGCGCAAGAAAAACGTTAACCGGGCTGGGTATTCTCAGGGGCAAAATCTGACAATTGGACTGGTTCGCCGTCACGGGTGCCAACTTTAGAGAGGCCAACTATTCGTTCATTTTTCAATAAAAAGAGTTCCGACCCCGGTAATTGCTTCATCAGTAGCGACAACACTTTATGCATATCTTCGGGATGGCAATAACAGTCGAGATTTGAATAATATCCGAAATAAAACCTGTCTGTATCACAGGATATATATGGCCTCTTGTGGGTCACTTTTATCATGTGGGGATGTCCACGCTTGATAGCACTTATTGAGGTGGTTTCTACATTTTTAAAACCAGTAAAGAAAAATGCCCCCAGAGCCATTCCGCCTGCACCAATCAGCGCTGCTGGGCCTAAAAAGGCCACCCCGACAATACAAACCACCACTCCAAACCAAGCCAGCCCCCGTACTACCGCGTAGGCTGCATCCGGAATAGCATCATGATAGGTGGTAACTAACCCCTCGGTGGTGAGCCGATAATGGTACTGCTTGTCTGCAAACCAGAGGTAACGAGCAGATAGGAACATTATTAGGGCCATGATGATTAACCCCATACCCAAGCTAGTATCGCCAGATAACAAATAGCTCCCTATAAGTGCTAAACAGCCACACGGGATCAGGAAGGTTAACCAAAATAGACCATAGACAGTCGCCACCCGAATATCCCACTCATAAAGCGTGGGCGCCTCTCGCACCCGCTGCAGACGCAACTGATAGAGCCGGTCTTGCTCCTCTTGGGGTAATTGCAGGTACTCACTGCGCGGCAGGTCTTCATACCGACTGTCGTCCAACAGTTGTGTCTCTTGCTCTGTCGACGCCGACTGCGGCGCTGCCCTCTTATTCATATAGCTATTCCTTTGCTGTGCCCACGGTACTGCATGGTCATCGTTAACAGCTCGAACTTAATGTCTTCTCACCCTTGACGACCTCGCCGCTAAAGGTCTGTTAGCCTGTATCCAGATAATGGTCGTAATTAGCGCCAATAACAGGCGCGAGAAAAAACGCTAACTGGGCTGAGTATTCTCAGGGGCAAAATCTGACAATTGGACTGGTTCGCCGTCACGGGTGCCAACTTTAGAGAGACCAACTATTCGTTCATTTTTCAATAAAAAGAGTTTCGACCCCGGTAATTGCTTCATCAGTAGCGACAACACTTTATGAATATCTTCGGGATGGCAATAACAGTCGAGATTTGAATAAT
This sequence comes from Shewanella sp. SM21, assembly GCF_025654335.1. Lineage (NCBI taxonomy): Bacteria > Pseudomonadati > Pseudomonadota > Gammaproteobacteria > Alteromonadales > Shewanellaceae > Shewanella > Shewanella sp. SM21. The sequence continues at coordinate 11,905 of NZ_JAKKRL010000015.1, read as the reverse complement.
ATCCGAAATAAAACCTGTCTGTATCACACGATATATATGGCCTCTTGTGGGTCACTTTTATCATGTGGGGATGTCCACGCTTGATAGCACTTATTGAGGTGGTTTCTACATTTTTAAAACCAGTAAAGAAAAATGCCATCACGGCAAAACCACCCGCGCCGACCAAGGCGGCCGGGCCTAACAACGCCACGCCGACGATGCAAACAACTACCCCAAACCAAGCCAGCCCCCGCACTACCGCGTAGGCTGCATCCGGAATCGCGTCATGATAGGTGGTAACTAAACCCTCGGAGGTGAGCCGATAATGGTACTGTTTGTCGGCCAACCAGAGGTAGCGCATAAATGGCCCAAAAATCATCACTACGATGAGAAAATAATACCATTGCTCAAATCCATACCAGTATGTCACCAACCCAACTAGAGCCGTAATCCCGCACGGAATAAGGACCATGATCCACCCAATGCCATACACAGTCGCCACCCGAATATCCCACTCATAGAGGGTCGGTGCCTCGCGTACCCGCTGCTGACGTAGCTTATTGAGCCGGTCTTGCTCCTCTTGGGGTAATTGCAGGAACTCACTGCGCGGCAGATCTTCATACCGACTGTCGTCCAACGGTTGTGTCTCTTGCTCTGTCGACGCCGACTGCTGCGGCGCTGCTCTCTTATTCATATAGCTATTCCTTTGCTGTACCCACGGACTGCACGGTCATCATTAACCTACCCACACGGCTCGTACTTAATTTCTTCTCGCCCTTGACGATCTTGCCGCTATAAGGCCTGTTAGCATCTTGGTGGCAAAGCTGCCACTGATGACACCGAATCTCACGCCAATAACAGGCGCGAGAAAAAACGTTAACTGGGCTGGGGATTCTCAGGGGCGAAATCTGACAGTTGGGCAGGTTCGCCTGACTCAAATGACGCAAATGGTACGCCATCTAACACGCGCTCATTTTTAAATACACGGATTTCAGAATCAGGTAACTGCGTCATCAGCAATGACAAGATAATGTGCATCTTATCCAATGGGCAATGAAGACGGATACTTGCACGTAAGCCCATTGTTCGTACATCCGATTGGCAGGCAATAAATGGACGATTCCGCGTTACCTTAATCAAATGACGATGCCCATTTTTTATAGGACTCTCATAAGTTGTCTCTATATTTTTAAAACCTGTGAAGAAAAATGCCCCCAGAGCCATTCCGCCTGCACCAATCAGTGCTGCTGGGCCTAAAAAAGCCACTCCGACAATACAAACTACCACCCCAAACCAAGCCAGCCCCCGTACTACCGCGTAGGCTGCATCTGGAATCGCATCATGATAGGTGGTAACTAACCCCTCGGTGGTGAGCCGATAATGGTACTGTTTGTCGGCCAACCAGAGGTAGCGGATAAATGGCGCAAAAATCAGTGCCATGAAAAAAAAACCATACCATTGGTCAGACTCATACCAGTACGCCACCAAGCCAATCAGCACCATTATCCCGCAGGGAATAATGACAACGAGCCACCCCATGCTATACACGGTCGCTACCTTAATATCCCACTCATAGAGGGTCGGTGCCTCGCGTACCCGCTGCTGACGTAGCTTATTGAGCCGGTCTTGCTCCTCTTGGGGTAATTGCAGGTACTCACTGCGCGGCAGGTCTTCATACCGGCTGTCGTCCAACGGTTGTGTCTCTTGCTCTGTCGACGCCGACTGCGGCGACGCTGCTTTATTGTTCATCCTGTTACCTCTCGGTAGACTCTACTTGTAGCGTGGCCATCGCCAGGCAGTAAATCCAGTCATCCATTTTAAATCAGCAACATAATATGCTCTCGGCCTACCCTCAAGCGAATATTTACTGAAACAGTTTTAAGGAAAGTAATAAAAGTAGCTAGATGGCCAGTGAGGGAAGTGGAGACTGATTTTAAAGAGTATGTTCAAAACTCATCTGAGTTCTGCAAGGGCACGGCATACAAACCTCCATGTTTAATACCAATCCAAAACAAGAGTCGCCGTTAACAACTAGGTTATTGAGCTTGGTTGTATCTCGTTTCTGTTGATGAATAATTGACAGATATAATCATATAGTTAGAATGCCAAGCTGTTGAAACAGAACAGGTTGGCGTCAAATGAAACCTGATCTGGTTCCACATCACTAACGCTCTCAGTTGATCAAGTGAGTAGATCATACCGAAGCAATGCAGTTTTTCACATATAAACAATGGAGTGGTTATGCGTTGGTTGACTTGGTTGGTCGTGTGCTGTTCTCTCACGGGATGTGCAACGATAACGTCGAGGATGGGAGAAAATTCAACTTGGGGTCACTCTTTCTCAAGTGTGCAAACGGCTGTTGATAATGGCGAGGAGTGTATGATGATCTCCGCGTTAGCGGCCCCACCCTTACTGCTCTTTACCATCCCGCTGACACTCGTTGATATGAGCAGTGCGTTGATCATCGATACTGTTATGCTACCTGCAGATTTAGCGATCACGCCCAGCGATCCCAAGCTCCACACCCCGCGACCCATGGTCTGCCGCTATGACTATAAGATTTAAGCATGATCGCACCCAATAAATAACCTCAAGTTGCCTGTGTGACGGTGAGTTAACGCCGGCATACGGGAACGACCATGTCGCGGTTTGCCTCCCAGAGTGTTGTGCCTTGTTAGTTGTAATTACGTGGTACAACCTAGCCTAGCAAGCCATTTTAAATCATTTAAGTTAGCGATTTGCTTTAATCACATCAAGTAACAACTTGATATCAGCCATATTGTTATAAATATGCGGAGAAATCCGGATCCCCATACTGCGGGCGTCGACACTAATATTCGCGTTCGCCAATGCCGTCATCATTTGATGCTGCTGTTTACCAAACTGCAGAATAAGCGTGCCGCTGCGCTTTTCAGTATCCCGCGGCGACACAAACTCATGGTCGAGCTCTTGCGCCACAGCATCAATCAATTGCTGATTGTATTTACGCAGCAACGGAGTACCTAAACCAGCAAGATAATGAATGCTATGGGTGGCAATGGCATAAGGCGCGATTGATGGTGTCCCTCCCCAAAAGCGCAGTGCGGAATGCTGGTAACGAAAATCATGGATATCAAATTCGAACGGATTCTCGTGGCTAAACCAACCAACATCCTTAGGCTGACAACTATCCAATATGGCGGGATTAACCCAAAGATAGGCAGCACCAGGGCCGCCGCAGAGCCATTTCACACTCGAACCGATTAAAAAATCGGGTTGTAGGCGCGCGAGATCCAGCGGAATAATCCCCGCCGATTGCGCTACATCCACTAAGCTCAAACAGCCTCGCTCACGGGCTATGGTGAAAATATTGGCTAATGGCGCCTGCTGCCCCGTATTCGAGTAAGCATGGCTGACAAACACCAGATCCACATCGCGGCTGATATGCGCATCCCACACATTAGGGTCGGTGATATCGAGCCCTTTAGGAATAAAACGTACTTCGCAACTGGCAGGCAGCGCTTTTTTAAGGGCAAAACCCATGCTGGGGAAATCAATCTCACTCATTAACACAACGGCGTGTTCGCGGTTCAATCTGTCGAGGGACATGACAATTTTAGTCAGCGCACTGGAAAGATTGACCTGAGGGCAAAAATCCTTTTGGTGGCCGTTAAATAGTTTAGATAAAGCAAAGGTAAAATCATCAATCACACCCAGCCACTGGCCCCAAGGTTCACGCCCCGACTCCTGCCAAGGCGCAAAAAAGGCTTCTTTAAAGACCTGCTCGGTCGATTTTAATGGCCGGCCAACGGAATGGTTTAATAGATATCCTGGACCTGCTAGGTAAAAGTCCTTTTTAAAATCTTCAAACATAGTGTTATCTCAAACTCTCTTTTAGTTTTTTAATATCACAATAACGCGTCCGAATATCGCTGCGTTGAGCGGCGGCGCGTCTGTCTCTGAGTCGCTCCAATGAGCCGAGTAGCACATGCAGTGGCGGACCACTGGCGGTAACTTTAGCTAAATGCTGCTGCTCCATACTTGTCGAAGGCTCAGCAATATATTTAGTCACTAACTCATTATGGTGCTGAATCGCAGTCTCGCCATGTAATTCGCAGACTTCGATAAAGAGTCGCAAGTTTTCTTGATACCAATCTTGGGTTGAGCAGTCTTTTGCCTGCAGGAAGTCATCCATCAAATTCGGCCGACGCATGCACTCGCGCAATATCTGTTGATCCTCCGGCATCATGTATAAAAACTTGTCCACCAGCATTTGCGAGTAGGAAGCTTCATTGGCGAAACAAAGACCTAGCGTTAAATCGATGACATTAATCCCCGCAAAATCCCCTGCATTGGCACCGCGATAGATGACTGAGCCCACCCGATAAGGCTTGTAGTAAGGGCGAACACAGTAAAAGAAACGGTCAGTATCTAATCGATTAAATAATTGGGTATTTGACTCAATCACATCTTGCAATGCCTGTTTAGCGACTCGCAGTAAATCGTGACTGATGGGATGGGAAATGCCCAAAGGCTGGATCTTCAATAGCGCATCGGCGGCGCGTTTATAGGCCAAAATGCCTTTAGTGTTGTAATCCACAAACAGCTTTTCGGCGCTCAGATCGGTAAAGCGCTTATAAATGCCATTGTGGGCACGATTGTGAGTAGTTAAATGTGCGGTGGCAAAGCGCGGCGTGACGCCTATTGAAGCGCCAATATGCATGGCGAGCGCAGAAGCCTCAGCTAATGGCGATGTCGTTTCCCGCGAGGGCTCGGTAATTTCATGGCGCCGACAGGCCGCCATATACAAGCCCACATTGCCGAGTAAATCGAAGGCACTGTCGAAACCTTCATCAGTATTCCCCTCATCGAGCAAGGTCTTAATCAACTCTCGCCCTTCGCTCTCCAGCGCCAACTTAGCTTCTGCGCCGATATCGAGCACATTGGCCCGATCTGTTTGTTGGTAGTAAAGCTGTTCTAGCTCGGAATTGAGTTCCACAAAGCGGCTGCGGATCCAATCATCAAAGGCTTCGGTATTAAAGGTGGCAGGTTTCACGGGCTTATCCTTGAGTATTGTTATCGTTCTTTTAAACGGAGTGAGCTCAAAGCGTTAGCCCAATCCGTAAAACTCGTAACCAGAATGCAACTTATCGCCACGTGTTTCTAGCGTTAGGTCAAATTTCCGAAAAAACTAATGCCATTTTTTATTTACACCATGCGCCAGCGCAATTTTTCAAACACTTTTACTCCGCAGAATGTTCCTGAAGACACTCATCACTCAACTAATAGCTAAGCGGTAAGTTCCGCAGAGGTAAATCGGATGATTTTAATGGAATTTATAGTAGTGCTTAGCTGCCTACTGCTAGGTACCCGCTACGGCGGCATGGGACTCGGCCTCATCAGCGGTATTGGCTTATTTTTACTGATTTTTGTTTTCGGTTTAGCGCCGGGACAACCGCCAGTGCAAGTTATGCTAACCATACTTGCAGTCATTGGCTGTGCAGCCGTATTGCAAACCGCGGGTGGATTAGATGTGATGATGCAGTATGCCGAGCGCTTACTGCGCCGTCATCCACAATACATCACGATTCTGGCGCCATTGACCACGTGGACGCTGACCTTCCTTTGCGGTACTGGTCATGTGGTTTACACCATGTTCCCGATTATTTCCGATATCGCGCTGAAGAAAAATATTCGCCCAGAACGCCCAATGGCGGTGGCATCTGTCGCTTCACAAATGGCGATTTGTGCTTCGCCCGTGTCGGTAGCGGTAGTGTCTATGGTGTCGATTCTGGCATCACAACAGGGTGTAGGCCGCGCTTACAATCTGCTCGAAATTTTAATGGTGTCAGTGCCAGCATCACTTTGCGGTGTCATGGCTGCTGCACTTTGGAGTCTGCGTCGTGGTAAAGATTTAGATAAAGACGAAGAGTTTCAAGAACGCATAAAAGACCCAGTCCAAAGAGCCTTTATCTATGACAAAAGCGAAACCCTGTTAAATCAAAAATATCCGAAGGAAGCTTACTGGGCAACGGGGATTTTCTTCACCGCTATCGCTGCTGTGGTACTGTTAGGTTCATTTAGTGAATTGCGTCCCGCCTTTGACGTTAAAGGTAAGTCGACCTTGCTCTCGATGAACTTAGTGATCCAGATGATGATGTTAATTGCAGGTGCATTTATCCTGATGACCTGTAAAGTCAAACCGACTAACATCTCTAACGGTCCCGTTTTTAAAGCGGGCATGGTGGCAATTTTCTCAGTATTTGGTGTGGCTTGGATGAGTGATACTTTCTTCATCAGCCATATGGATGTACTGCAGGAAAACCTGTCCCATGTAGTACAAAGCCAGCCTTGGACCTATGCCTTAGTGCTGTTTCTCATCTCTAAGCTTGTTAATAGCCAAGCGGCAGCACTTACTGCAATCGCACCTATGGGACTCGCCTTAGGGGTCGATCCAAAACTCTTAATCGCCTTCCTCCCTGCAAGCTACGGTTATTTCGTGCTACCAACCTATCCAAGTGATCTGGCCTGTATCGGCTTTGACCGTTCAGGTACGACTAAAATAGGTAAGTTCATTATTAACCACAGCTTTATCATTCCAGGCTTTATCGGTGTAGCGACAGCATCGGCTGTCGGTTATCTACTCGCAACCGCTTTACTCTAACCTCCACAAATAACAAAGGCCGCTGATGCGGCCTTTGTTTTAGATAACCTTAGATCACACAAAAGTATTAACCTGTGCCAATATAAAACCCACACCCTAGACGTCCATGTTCTTCAGAACATAAAATACGCAGCCCGAAAGTGAGATAAGTATCTTACTCAACAACTCTTTTTAGCTTGCCGTACTAAAGATGATTAGACGCTTATCCATTCTATTAGCTTTTTTCGCGATACTGATGGGGTTCGTATACTGTGCCTACAGTCTGATAACTCGGATTAACTTTAATTCCCACCATCAAGTAGGAGAAGTCATCGACACTCTAAACGGGGTTAATATCTATTATAACGGAGGAGTTAATACCCATTCAGGACGCAACCTATCTATAGATGGTTATAACTTAGGTATTCAATATCAATGTGTTGAATTTGTTAAACGCTACTTTTACCAACGCTACCAGCATAAAATGCCTGACGCTTTAGGCCATGCTAGAGACTTTTTTGATAACAAGTTAAGCGATGGCATGTGGAATGAAAAACGCGCTATGCGGCAATACACTAATGCGAGTCAGACCAAACCTATGCAGGATGATCTACTCGTGTTTTCTCCATGGATATTTAACCCCTATGGTCACGTTGCAATCATTGCCTCAGTTACCGATAGCAGTATTGAAATTGCTCAGCAAAATCCCGGCCCCTTTGGCCCATCACGCGAACGGTTGGCATTAATTCAACAAAACGGCCTCTGGTATATTGATGCGCCTCGAGTAAAAGGTTGGTTAAGATGGCAGGCCCCGGAAATCACGGCATCCCCGATTGCAGAATCCGCAAATACGCCATTCCCCAGTAAGGTTCACTGAGAAATAACAATAATGTCAGTATTAACTTGGATTAAACAACGCCTTGCACGTAATAGTGATAGCTTCAAGCAATCTAGGCCACAAACTGAGTTACGCACTGTTTTTCATCAAACCCAGATGCCCAATATCAGCTTGCCAATCATACAAACCTATCCACTCGTTGTACCTATGGACAGAGCAGATATTTTTGCATATCAATTGCATTGCTTGCTGACATACCAAGGGAAAGAGGCCTTAAACACTTTACTTAGCCAGGCAAGCTTTAACACATTGCCCGAGCAAACGGTCAACTTTAACGGTTTTATCGAACATCCAACCCAAGCGACCTGCGTATTGCTGAACCAATATGACGATTTTGCGGGTGTGTGCATAACCTTAGTGACCAATGACAAACCCTTGTTAGAAGCATTAATCAGATTCAAATCCGCCCCGCCCAATCCATGGGAAAGCTTTCCCAATATCGATCCCGATACCCTCGGCAGTCTTCAAGGTAATATCGACTTTTGGTGCAGCTATTTTTGGCGCCCCTATTGGCTATCACTCTCAGAAACTGAGCGCTTGCAATATCCTGAAAGTTGGCGGGAATTTAGCGAGTTTCATTAAAACTTAAGGTACGCAAACACTTAATGCAGGATAAAAAATGAAATTGAAATATGTTGGATTAGCACTGACGTTACTGCTACTTGGTGGTTATCTGATCCCTGAGTCACCCGCGATCCCAGTAAAAGGTGCCAGCAGTAAAGATTGGAACAGCCAAACCTTTTGGTATGAACCTTGGGGTCCATCGGGCGTTCACAAGGGGATAGATATTTTCGCCGCCAAAAACACCGCAGTGATTGCGCCAACGCCTATGCTGCTCTTGTATCGAGGTGACTTCTTCAAAGGAGGAAATGTAGTGGTTGGTTTAGGTCCTAAATGGCAAATTCATTACTTTGCCCATTTAGCACAAATTGAATCAGCCACGGGATTGATTGCCTACCAAGGTGACACTTTGGGCACTGTCGGCGATACGGGCAATGCACAAGGTAAACCGCCCCATTTGCACTATTCCATTTTGAGCTTATTGCCTAAACCTTGGCTGATGGATACTTCAACCCAAGGTTATAAAAAGGCCTTTTATCAAAACCCTATCGAGTATTTAACTGCACTATAGGCTTAACTACTTACTTTAATCAGCTTATTGGCAGTGCAATATCAAGCTGAGGTTCTGCGGTTTTTGATGGGGTTTCATGCTCAACTGCCGCAGCTAATGCTTCTCTCTCTGCCTTCGCAATATATTTAGGTTTATTGCTAGATTGCAGTTTGGCATTGGCCTTTTTTGCCTTGCTCTTCAAGGTTTGATTAATCTTCTTTTTACGGTTCATCAGAGTACCAATGCGAGATACGGTATAAAGGGGCGCGATTATAGCCTTCCATCAACACGCCAGACAATCGAAAGCACTAAGGCAAACGCGTGATCCAATCAAATAATCAAACCTGCGACTAAAGCATAGGTCAGCCTAAATCAAAGACAAATGCAAAAAAAGTAATGCCTTACCGACATGAACTCGCACTATATGCATGGCCTTTACAGTAAAACCTCTCGATACCGAGTGCTGTGTCGCAATTTATTCATACTGTCGTCAAATCATGTAATTTCCTGTATGGCGTGACTAGACAAGCTGTAATTCCTCCCCTAAAATCGCGAATAATAAAAATCGTTATCATTTGCAATACAATTTAATGGAATATTAACCTATGCCAAGGGAGCCGGTGTAACAAACTCATTCGCCCTTAGCAGGAAGTTATATGACATTCAAAACCTCGTTTGTTGCTTTAGCCGTATTGGCAGCGTTAACCCAATCCGCTGCGGCCCAAGATGCCACCGACAACAGTCCAAACAACAAAAATAAAGACATAGAAAAAATCACTGTCACCGCAAGTCGAATGGATAAATCTCCCAGCTCGATCCCCAATACTGTCACTATCATCGACCGTGCCCAATTAGAAGAACAGTTCCGCACCACTAAAGATTTATCGACGATTATCGGTAACTTAGCGCCTAGCTTTTCACCGAGCCGCCAGAAGATGAGTAACACAGGTGAAACCCTGCGTGGTCGTCCACCATTGATTATGATCGACGGAGTGCCTCAATCGAACCCACTTCGCAGTGGTGGTAGAGAGGGACAAACCATAGATCCTGCCATGATTGAGCGCATCGAAATCATTCACGGCGCCAATGCCATGCACGGCCTCGGTGCCCAAGGCGGCATCATCAACTACATCACTAAAAAGCCTACAGGCGACAGCGAACAGGTTGCCAGTTTCGATGTCACAGTGCCTGATTCAATGAAATCCAATGGCTTAACCTTTGGTGCTAGCTATGCGTTTTCTGGCGAGTCAGAATTTATCGACATGATAGGTTCGGTTAGCTACCGCAATAATGGCGTCTATTACGATGCCAATCATAACGTAGTGGGTGTCGACACGACTCAAGGCGAGTCGATGGATAGTCAAAGCAAAGACTTCTTCATCAAGCTTGGCCATAACTTCGATGAGTCACGCCTTGAATTAATGGTTAACCATTACAATGCAGACAACAATGGCGATTGGATGCCCGTTGCAGGTGACAAGCCCAATGGTGTACCCACAGGTGCAGTTAAAGAAACTCAGCCATGGGAAGCCGCCAACAACCAAGTGACCACCACAAGTTTGACTTACACCCACGCCAATATTGGTGGCCAGCAACTTAGCCTGCAACTCTTTAATCAAGATTTTAAAGCGGTTTATGGCGGTGGCTGTTTCGATAGCTTCTACGATCCATCCTTCGAAGGCAGCGACCAAGTCATCCAATGCGGTGTCGGCAGTAAAGGTGAAAGCTTGTACTACGAGCAATCGCGTAACTCTTCGGTTAAATGGGGCTTAAAAAGCGCCTTAATCGCTAAGGATATTGCTGGTTCAGGAATTGATGCGGCCTACGGTGTCGACCTTTTCCGCGACACCACTGAGCAAGATTTAGTAAAAACAGGCTTTTCATGGGTTCCCGAAAGTACCTATGACAACGTTGCGCCATACTTGCAGTTAGATTATGACTTAATTGAAAATTTAACCTTATCGACCGGTGTTCGTTACGAACATGCCGAGTTAAGTGTCGATGACTACAAAACCCTATGGGGTGCAGGCAATAAGCAAATTGCGGGCGGTTCAGCCACCTTCGATGAAACCTTATTTAACGTCGGTATCTCTTATAAAATCACTCCTGACATTCGCGTTTATACCAGCTATAACCAAGGTTTTGGCATGCCGGATATCGGCCGAATTCTGCGTGATGGTAAAAGCTTCCCCGGCGACAATCCCAGCATAGATGGCTCACTGGCGCTCACACCGATCGTCACAGATAACGTTGAAGTCGGCGCCGATTACCAAGGTAAATACTTAAGCGCTAAGCTAGCTTACTATCGTTCCGCCACTGATTTTGGCTCACGTTTGGCCTTAAATAGTGATGGTTTCTACGACGTGAAGCGCGAAAAGAGTGTGATCGATGGTATTGAAGCCAATGTCACCGCCTACATTACCAGCAATGATGATCTCGGCATGAATATCGCCTTCCAGCAGGGCGAATACGATTCAAATGGTGATAGCCAAGTCGATACCGATCTCGATGGTGCAAATATTTCGCCAAACCGTATCAACCTGTTCTGGACCCATAGCTTCGATAATGAAATGTCGACCCGCGTTCAAGCTAATTACTACATGGACCGCGATTTTAAAAACGCGGCGGGCAATAAGTATGCAGAGTTTGATGGTTACACGACAGTCGATGCTTCCTTCTCAATGCCGCTTTACACTGGCACCCTGAGCCTAGGTTTGCAAAATCTATTTAATAAGGATTATTTCAATTATTACTCACAAACCATGGGTACAAATGATCGTTATTTCAAAGGGATGGGACGTACTGCAACAATAGGCTACACCTTGCCTTTCTAAGTGAAAGACCCATTTTGAAACATAAAAAAGCGCAATTAAATTGCGCTTTTTTATTGTGTGGAAGAAAGCAAATTATGCCTTGGTCACGACCCAGAGTGCGTGTAATAAACCAGGGAACCAGAACAGTAAACATAACACTATGTTTATTAGCAGATCTTTACCCGCTCCCGCCTTCAAAAATACAGCAACTGGGGGCAATAAAATCGCAATAATGACTAGGGTCTGTTGATCTTTGCTGTACAAATGTTGTTCAGCAATACATCGGCAGCCACATTAACATAAACGCCAGTGACACCATACTGGCGTAATTTCTTGCTAGCTTGTCATATCTTGTTGATATTGCTCGATAGTGCTTAATTCTTCCAAAAGCATTCTCCACTAAATGTCGATACCGATATAAGCACCAATCGACTCTTTCTTGAGGTGTATTCTTATAGCGGCGCCTTGGAATAACAGATTTC